>NZ_MNRT01000029.1:0-43373 GCF_001916075.1 Clostridium sp. 29_15 | reverse complement strand
ATTTATAATTAATAAATTTAACATATTTAAAGGCTGAATGCTAGATAACATATAACTTTCAGCCATCGAAAATTTTATACTTTCCTGTACTTTAAAAAATAACCTGACTTTAACTAAGCCAGGTCATTTTTATTCTACTATTTTAACATTACCTTCACCAAATACTTTTTCTAATTCTACAAATATATCACTAGATAAATTTACCCACATATTTCTTGGCATTCTATAATTTTTTCTATCATTTGCTGTAAATACATACAAAGGTGTATTTCCTGCATATTCATTACAAATTTCCATAAGCTTTGGCTTAGTGGCTCTGGCCATATCTAAATTATCAACTCTCACATAAACTTTAGATGAATCTACTTTTTCTAGAGGTTCCATAGTTTCACAGATAATCTTCACAGCTTCATCTTCTTTCATACTCACTCTTCCCTTAATAATAACAAAGGCATCAGCAGTAATTAAATTTCTTACTCTATCTAAAGTTTTAGGGAAAACTATAACTTCTATAGTAGCACTTAAATCTTCAATTTTAATAAAAGCCATTATTTGATTATTTCTCGTAACCTTTTGAGTAACTTCTGTAATTATTCCACCAACAACCACTTTATCTTCATCATGTATTGAATATTCTTCATGGTCAATACCTTCATTATGTGCTTCTTTACAATCATAAATCTTTTGTATGGTTGTAGATGTCATCACCTTTAAACTTTTAGCATATTCATCAAGAGGATGTCCTGATAAATATAGACCTGTCATTTCTTTTTCCATTGCTAATAAATTATTTTTAGCAAACTCTTTTATATTTGGATACATAACTTCTGGTGCTTTAAAATCTTCATCTTCCGTTAATCCAAATAAGCTTATTTGACCATCTATATTTCTCTTTCTTTCACTTGCCATACTATCCATCAACTTTTCATGTACAGCTAAAAGCTTTGATCTAAATATTTTAAAATCATCTAATGCTCCAGCTTTAATTAAGCTTTCTACAGCTCTTTTATTGATGGCTGATAAATCTATTTTATTGATAAAGTCTGTTATTGATTCAAATTTACCTTTTGAATTTCTAGCTTCAACTATACTATCAACCACATTAATACCTACATTTTTTATAGCTGCAAGCCCAAATCTTATTTTATCACCTTTTACAGTAAACTTAGAATAACTCTCGTTTATGTTTGGTGGAAGAACTTGAATTCCTTGGCTTTCAGCAAAGTTAATGTAATGTGCAACCTTTTCTGAACTTCCCATCATGGAATTTAACATAGCTGCAATTGTTTCAACAGGATAATAATGCATTAAATATGCAGTTTGATAACCAACTACTGCATAAGCTGCTGCATGACTTTTATTAAAAGCATATGAAGCAAAATCCATCATTGAATCAAAGATGTCGTTTGCCGCTTTTTCACTTATCCCATTTCTTAAGCAACCTGGAACTTCAACATTTCCTTCTTCATCTACAATTCCATAAATAAAGTTTTTACGTTCTTGTTCCATTACACTATGTTTTTTCTTAGACATGGCTCTTCTAACCATATCACTTCTTCCTAAGGAATACCCTCCAAGCTTTCTAACTATTTCCATTACCTGCTATAGTGATAGGTAACTCCACCTTCGTCTTAACGGTCAGGCTTTGTTTTCCCCCACTTCACACCGTACGTGCGACTTTCACCGCATACGGCGCTCCATTAATTCTCACAAATGTATTTCATTCTTTCGAATTTTCTTGTTAAATAAAGTTCTCTATCTTCATACATATATTGAAATAAAAACTTAGAAAATTTCTTACCGCCTAAAAAATAAAAAATATTTTCACTCTTAGTTTTAAAAATACGTATCTCTTTATAATTAAGTATACTTAGAATACTATTTACTAAATTATAACTACCAACAAATCCTGATCGTTTCTTACTAATATCAGTAATTCCATCACCATCAAATACACCACGTATAAAATCCCTATAGTATTCTTTTGTAATATCTTTTGGAAATACTTCTAATCCTGTTTTATGTGGTATAATTCCATAATTCATTAGACTTTCACACATATGCCTAGAAGTTAAACTAACATAATAGCTAGTATTTTTTCCATTCCTTACTTTAGTCTTGTTTTTTGATTGAATTGCACTTAAAAAATTATCAATTAATTCTTTGTCTTTAATAGCAATATGTATTTTAAGGGAATATTGACCATTAGTTATACTTACATTTCCATCTGCCATTATCCAACCTAAATAATATGCTTTATCAAAAGAATCAATACGATCAAAATAATCTTCTCTTCCTATCATAGACTTTGGACCCCTATGATTCATCTTATAACTATTTTCTCTTAACAAATATGATACTATACCTCTTTTTAAACCTAATTTATTAGTTATTTCTGTTGTATTCAGTCCACTTTCATATAATTCCCAAATATATTTAACAAACTCTTCATCATATTTCTTGTTATAACTTCCACCATTTCTAACTTCAATATTTTTTTCTTTAATCCATTTTCTAATAGTAGCTTCATTCACACCTACTATCTTAGATACTTGATTTGCTGAATAACCAACTAAATAATATTCTATTGCTTTATTTTTCATTTCAATATCGTATCTCATTTTTAACCACCTCTAGTATATTATTTCCAACACACTAGAGAACATACATTCTGAATTAACTATGCCCCTTGGCTCCGTAAAAATTACTTTACTTCTCAGCTACTACAGGCTGCTGCCCTCATTCTTCATAAATCATTTCCTATTTATTCATAGCGTCGATAACTAACTATCTTAGCATCTATGGAATGAGTTCAAACGTTCCTATCATTCTATCTTTACATATTAACTTAGGCTTTCTCTAGAACCGTTAAGTATCTTTTCGCTTTATAAGGGTTAGCTAAAGACGATTATATTAATAACCATAAATTACATAACCAAGAATATATAATTTACACTTAAATGTATGCTTTCTTTTTAGCATATTAATGGTTGTCGATTCATCAAACGAGAATTTCTATTCGTAGCCATATTAATTTTATAGACCCCCGATTACTTCTTTAACCACTTTTCAGGTCCAATTTTCACCGACTTTAACGAGCTTCATACATATAATATGTTAATCTATTAATGCATGTCGTAGCTTAGGGAAGAACTGCCCTTAACAGTTCTTAAAAGGACTTTCACCTTTCATTTCAAATGATAAGTTAGATATTTATATATCCCTACAATTTTATATTATATTTCTATAATTTTTATATTTGTAGAACGTTTCGCACCTTGATACACCATTACACCATACGTTACGTCTAAAATATCTTCCAATTCAGGCGTTTCATAATGTACACTGTCTTTATTTCTCTTACCTTCAATATATCTTGGAATTTCAGCCATAGGACCTGGTCTATATAAAGAGATACCAGCTATGATATCTTCTAAACAGTCTGGCTTAAGTTCCTTCATGAATGAAGTCATACCTGGTGATTCTAATTGGAATACCCCTGCTGTTTTTCCTTCACCAATCATCTTATAAACTTCTTTATCTTCAAAGTTTATCTTGTCTAAATCTATTTCTATTTCTCGGTTTGCTTTAATCATTTTAACAGCATCACTCATAACTGTTAATGTTCTAAGACCAAGGAAATCCATCTTAAGTAACCCTAATTCTTCCAATGTTGTCATATCAAATTGAGCTACTATGTTATCTTCATTTTTTTGTAATGGTACATATTCCACCAATGGCTTTGATGCAATAACAACACCTGCCGCATGAGTAGATGAATGTCTCGGTAAGCCTTCTAACGTCTTACTTACATCAATAAGAGTTTTCACCCTATCATCAGTATCATATGCTGCCTTAAGCTCTGGATTCATATCTAAAGCCTTTTCTATGGTTATCCCTAGCATTGTAGGAATCATCTTGGCAACTCTATCAACCTCTGCATAAGAATAATTCATAGCTCTACCTACATCTCTTATACAAATTCTTGCTGCCATAGTACCAAAAGTAATTATTTGTGATACATTGTTAACACCATATTTATCAACAACATAATCAATTACTTCTTGTCTTCTTTCGTAACAAAAATCCGAATCTATCTATTACTACCCTCTTTTTCAAGATACTTTAACACTGATTTTTCAGTGGGTATAGACTATATCTTCTCCCACCGCCCTTTACGGTTTGGGATGCCCCACTTCGCAAATATAACTAAAATAAATGCTACGTGCCTTTGCACTAGTCGTTGGACCTTTCTCTCTTCAAGACTTGGCTGCTGGTTATCCAATCCTTTTAATTTTTATGGTTAAACCACCATTACATTTAAGCTTATTTCATCCTTCTGCTTTGGTTTAAAAGGCTCTAAGGACTTTCCAGCAATTCGAGGCTCTTTAAGCATGCTATTTCTAACATGCACGACTATAAACTAGCTTATTTCATATTTTTTAAAATATTATATTTATCATATTTCCTATCTAAATATATTTTTGAATTATTATATAAATAATTCATATAAACTAGTCTTTTAATCTGGCATACTAACTCTTTCTGGATTTAAGAACAAATTATTATTAACCACGGACTCTTTATTCCGTGCTCTGGAGGTTTCCCTCATTTTCATCAGATAGTCTTTTCTATCTCAGTTTGGACTATATCATCATACCAAATAAACTTCGTTTTCTATCTAGATAAATATATGTATCTAGGTATAAATATCTATAAAACTTCTCTATATCTAATTTAGAATATATCTTTACGTACCAACACTCTTTCTTCTTTCTTGAATCTTTTACTATATGAGCATTAATATAATTCTCTGAAAGTATATTTAGTAAATCTTCTGCAAACTTTTTAGAACCTGTTGTGAATGAAGCATTTACATATTCATATACTTTTATTTCCGATTTATAAATTCCTTTAGTTTTATTTATATACACACTTCCATCTCCATCAAATATACCTCTTATCATATCTCTCATATATCTATCATTAATTTTAGGAAGTCTTATATATTTGCTTTTTCTTTCTCCCACTCCAACAATTCTTAAAAATTTAATGTCGTATTCATCAGTGGTTATAAATGTATATGTCTCACTTTTTCCTTTTTTATTCTTATATACATATAGTTTCTTTAAAGGTGTGTAGGTACTTCGTAAATATTCTAATATATCATAATCATTCATAGATATTGTTATTCTATATCTTTTCGAATGTATATCATAACTCAAACACCCATCTGAAAGTATTAATCCTAAAATATACGCAGTTTCTTCATTTATTCCATTTGATATATTTTCCATACTTATCATATTTTATTTGGTATGTTGGGCACTCGTGGAGAAGATTATTGCTTAGCTACTCACTTCTCTAGTCTCTGAACCTTTCTAGTACATTTAGCTATTCCTAGACTTGGCTGCTGATTAGCATGCTAATTATTATTAGTTTAGCTTTCCAGCAATTCACCCAATTTAATGAGCGCATCTTAATTCACGCTCGAAGATTAAACTATACTTTATAGGGTCTATCTTTGTTATTCCTAAAGTATAAGCTACAATTGAACCTGCCGCAGATCCACGCCCAGGTCCAGTTGGAATACCATGTTCGTTGGAGAAATGAATAAAATCCCAAGTTATTAAAAAGTAATCAACATACCCCATTTCATTAATAACACCAAGCTCATATTCAAGTCTTTCCACATATCCTAATGCTTCTTCATTAGTGTTTGCAAAATCCTTAATGGATTTAACATCTACAGGCATATTCCTAAAGCCTTCAAAGACATCATACCTCTCAATAAGACCACCATAACAGACTTCCTGTAAGTATTCAAAATGATCCTTATTATCTGGTACAGGAAAATTTGGTAACTTTGATACATGGAATTCATAATCAAAATTACATTCCTCTGCAATCTTAATACTATTTTCCAATGCTTCTGGTACATAAGAAAATAAATCCCACATTTCATCAGCTGACTTTAAATAAAACTGATCTGAAGGATACCTTCTCCTATTGGTATCTTCAATGGTCTTTCCTGTTTGAATACACATCAATATGTCATGGGCCTTTGAGTCTTCTTGAGTTAAATAATGAACATCATTAGTTGCTATAAGTGGTATACCAGTTTCCTTAGATAACTTCATATTCCAATCTATAACCTTACGCTGCTCTTCCATGCCATGATCTTGTATTTCTAAATAGAAACCATCTTTAAAAATATCTTTATATTCTAAAGCTACTTTCTTGGCTTTTTCATAGTCATCTGCCATTATAGCTCTTTGTACCTCTCCTCCAAGACATGCACTTAAGGCAATTATACCTTCACTATGGCTTTTTAAATATTCATGGTCAACCCTCGGCTTATAATAAAAACCATCAATTGATGCTGCCGACACTATCTTCATTAAGTTTTCATAACCAATTTCATTTTTCACCAACAATACTAAGTGATTTGTAGAATTTTCTTTATCTGCAACCTTTATATTCATGGATTTAGCTGCAACATAAACTTCACATCCTAGTATTGGCTTTATTCCATTTGCCACTGCTTCCTTATAAAAAGCTACACACCCATACATGACACCATGGTCAGTTATAGCTATGCTTTTCATACCAAGTTCTTTAGCCCTTGCTATAAGCTTTTTAATTTTAGCTGAACTATCTAGCAAACTATATTCAGTATGCAAATGAAGATGGCAAAATTCCTTTGACAAAATATCACCCCTTTTTAGTTATTTTAATAATTTCCACTTCTTATTTCCTCGGCAATTTTTTCAATTTTTCTTAGTCTATGATTTATTCCTGATTTACCTACTGGTGGATTTAACATTTCACCTAATTCTTTAAGTGATTCATCAGGGTAGCTCAATCTTAATTCTGCTACTTCCTGCAGATTCTTAGGTAATCTCTTAAGACCAATCTTTTCTTGAATAAGCTTAATACTTTCAACTTGTCTTACTGCTGCATTTACTGTCTTGCTTAAATTGGCAGTTTCACAATTAACAAGCCTATTAACATTATTTCTCATTTCCTTCATTATTCTTATGTTTTCTAACTCTAGCAAAGAAGTATGAGCTCCTATTATATTTAAAAGGTCTACTATTTGTTCTCCTTCTTTTATATAAATAATATAACTGTTTTTCCTTTGTATAACTTTTGAATTTAATCCAAAAGAATTTATTAATTTACATAAATCTTTAGCGTATTCTTCACTATGAATTACAAACTCTAAATGATATGTCTTTTCAGGATTACTGATACTTCCACCACCAATGAATGCTCCTCTTATATAAGCTCTTTTATATTCATCAGTTTTTATCATTTCAGGATCTATCTTATAATCTAAAGTTAATACTCCATCAATTTCTTGAAAAATCCCTGTCTTCTTTAATAAATCCCTTACACCCATTTCTTCATCTATTAATACCATATATATATTATTCTTCTTAAGTGAATTGCTCTTTTTAACCATCAGCTTAGAATGTATATCAAAATATTCTTTTAATATAGTAAATATATGTCTTGCTGATGCTGGATTTTCTGTGGTTATCTTAAAGCTAAGTCCTCTTCCACTAAATCCAATTGTTCCACTGCCTTTCATTATTGCAGAAATCTCTGCCAATGCCTCTTCTATGGATATATCCGTATATCTACATATTTCTCCCTTAACCTTTGCTGAAAACGACATATATTCCTTCTCCTAACTAATTTAAAATACATTATGTATTATATCATAAACTGTTCCGTATGTATCACACTAATAAACTGGAAAGTTCATTTAATTTTTAAGTGCTAATTAACCACCATAAAATATCTGAACTCTCCTCTAAAGCCAATCTTTATTCTTTCCAACAACTAATACTTTTTAAAAATTATATTCATTTCTTTTACATATTCTTCATAATAAGTTCTGCTAATTTGTCTGCATTATGTTTAACATATCTCTTAGTAATCTTAATAAGGTCTGCTTCAATAATTTTTACATTTAAGTTATTTATATTTTCATAGTCTAAAACTACTAGTTCAGCATTTTCTCTAGCATACTTTTCTTTAATATCTGAAGGAATTATTCCATTATTAGCAATAACATAATCAATATTTCCTGATACTCCATAATCCATTAGTACTTTTAAATGGTTAGAAACTTTAAATCCATCAGTTTCTCCTGGCTGAGTCATTACATTTGAAATATATACTTTCTTAGCATCACTTTTACAGATTGCTTCTGATATACCTTTTACAAGAAGATTAGGTATTATACTTGTATAAAGACTTCCTGGACCCATAATAATAACATCTGCACCATTTATTGATTTTATTGCTTCTTCCAATGGCTTTGCATCAATAGGCTTAATAGCTAATTTCTTAATGCTTGTTTTTCTTACAATAACTTCACTAGGTATTTTTGATTCACCTTCTATTATTTCACCATTTTCCAATTCAGCAACAAGTTTCATATCATCTAAAGTTACTGGTAGTACCTTCCCTTTAACAGCTAAAACTGAACTCATTTTTTGTACTGCATCTTCAAAATTTTCACTTATACCCGCCATCGCCGCTAAAAAAAGATTCCCAAAGCATTGCCCCTTTAAACTACCTTCAGTAAATCTATATTGTAACAGATCCTCCATTAAAGGTTCTGTATCAGCCAATGCTAAAATGCAGTTTCTTATATCTCCCGGTGGAAGCATTCCTAAGTCTTCTCTTATCTTGCCTGACCCTCCACCATCATCACCTACAGTCACAATAGCAGTTATATGGCTTGTATATTTTTTTAATCCTCTTAACATGGTGGAAAGTCCAGTCCCTCCACCTATAACCACAACCTTAACCTCATTATTCTCTTTTATCATCATAGTTTTTTATCTCCCTTATGTACATCTTCCTTAATATCTCTATGCTCTACATAAACATCGTGATTATTAGAATGTAGTGTTTCATAAATTGAATTGGCTATTGCCACTGATCTATGTCTTCCTCCTGTACATCCAATGGAAATTATCAACTGTCTCTTACCTTCCTTTTGGTAATTAGGAATTAAAAATTCAAACATATCATTTGCTTTTTCTAAAAATGTTTGTGTTTCTATCTGATCCATAACATAGTTCTTTACAGGTTCATCATTACCTGAAAACGGCTTAAGTTCTGGAATATAGAAAGGATTTGGAATAAATCTTACATCAAACACCAAATCTGAATCTACAGGAATTCCATATTTAAAGCCAAAGCTTAATATAGTAATAGCCATTTGTTTTTCTGGCATTTCTTTATCACCAAATTTTCTAGCCATTTCTTCTCTTAAATCCTTTATAGCATACTTGGATGTATCTATAATTACATCAGCTTTATCCTTTACTTCTCTAAGCTTTTGTCTTTCAAGTTCAATTCCTGTAATCACTCTTCCACCTGGTGCTAATGGATGGCTTCTTCTCTTTTCCTTAAACCTCTTAACCAGTACTTCATCTGAAGTATCTAAGAATAATATTTCATATTGGAATTGTTCCCTAGATAATTCACTTAAACTCTCAAATAAATCATCAAAGAAAATACCACCTCTAATATCCATAACTAAGGCAACTTTATCAATTGATCCCTGGCTTTGCTTACATACTTCTGCAAATTTCTTTATAAGTTTTGGTGGTAAATTATCTACACAAAAATACCCCATATCCTCTAATGTATTTGTTGCCTCTGATTTTCCTGCTCCAGATAGTCCTGTTACAATTATAAATCTCATGTATCTTTTCCTCCTAAAATAATACTATATTATACTTAACTCCATCATTAATTTAATTATATCACGACAAAAAAGGAGATGCAGTAATACATCCCCTTAATTATAAATTATAAATTAATTTTCATCTTCTCCAACAATTCTTACTTCTGTATGAAGATCTACACCAAATTGCTTTTTGACTTCATCTTGAATATGTTTAATTAAATTTAATATATCCTTTGCTCTTGCTCCACCTTTATTAATAACAAAACCTGAGTGCTTGCTAGAAACTGCTGCCCCATTCATTTCATACCCTTTTAATCCAGCATCCTGAATTAACTTTCCTGCAAAATAACCTTCTGGTCTCTTAAATGTGCTTCCTGCTGATGGGTACTCAAGCGGTTGCTTAGATTCTCTCTTTTCAGTTAAATCTGTAATCATTTCCCTAATAGTCTTTACTTCACCATGTTTTAAGTCTAAAGTAGCACTTAAAACTATATATCCCTTTTTCATTACAGCAGAAGATCTATAACCAAAATCTAATTCTTCTTTAGATAAAGTCTTTATTTCTCCATTTTCACTAATAACCTCTATACTTTCAACTACATCACTCATAGAACCATTATAAGCACCAGCATTCATAAACACTGCTCCTCCAATAGTTCCTGGAATACCACAAGCAAATTCAAATCCTGTTAAAGAATGCTCCATTGCTTTATCTGAAACTGCTTTAAGCATAACTCCTGCTTCAACTTCTATTTTTTCTTCTACTACTTCCATTCCAGTTAATGATGTTAATAAAATTACTACTCCTCTGATTCCTCCATCTTTAACAAGCAAGTTAGAACCATTTCCTATAACATATACAGGAATATTATTTTCCCTGCATATCTTAACGCTTTCAATTACTTGCGACTTTGTTTCAGGAATTAATAAAATATCAGCTGGTCCACCAACTTTGAAATTAACATACTTTTTTAATGGCTCATCTATCTTTATATATTCTTCTTTATATAATTGGCTAAACAAATTTCCTAATTTATTATATTTATTCATGGTTAGCTCCTTATTTCTTAATTAATTATATTTAAATAGTATAAATTAAATTATCCCATTTAACAAGGATTTTAAGCTATTTGCTTTCATTTCCATTAAAATATTTATAAATACTCTCTGCTGCTTTATTATTTATGCTTGGAGTCTCTAATAATTGATCTAAAGTTGCACTTTTTATGTTATCTACACTACCAAACTTCATTAGTAAGGCCCTTCTTCTTTTTTCTCCTACATTAGGTATATCATCAAGTATAGAATGAAGAGTCCTTTTATCTCTTAAACTTCTATGATATGTTATAGCAAACCTGTGTACTTCATCTTGAATTCTTCTTATAAGCTGCATTAAATTAGAGCTTCTATTAATAATAAGTTCTTCATTATTATAAATAATCCCCCTAGTGGCATGTTTATCATCTTTAACAAGTCCACAAACAGGAATACTTATATTTAAATCCCTTAGTACTTCTAATGCTATATTTATCTGCCCTTTTCCACCATCCATCATTATAATATCAGGAAAATTAGAAAACTTACCTGCTGAAAATTGTAGCTTAGATTCTTGTATCGCCTTTACTTCTTCTAATCCATGAGAAAATCTTCTTGTTAGTATTTCTCTCATACTATCATAATCATTGGCACCTTTAACAGTTTTTATTCTAAACCTTCTATAATCACTATTCTTAGAACGTCCTTCTTCAAAGACAATCATTGAACCTACTGAATCAACACCTTGTATATTGGAAATATCATAGGCTTCAATTCTTGAAGGCCAAATCTCTAAATCTAATAATTCCTGAAGTTCTTCTAATGCTATCTTATTGATTTCCTTGTCCATTAAGTACTTATCTTTAAATTTTTCTAAGGTTATTTGAGCATTATTTTTTACCATCTCAAGCATTTCTCTTTTTTGACCCTTTTGTGGAACCTTAATCCAAACCTTAGCTCCTCTTTTAATAGTTAAATATTCTTCAACTAACTCAATATTACTTAATTCTGGAACATATATGGTTCTTGGAACCTTTGCAGTACCTCCATAAAAAGAGGTTGTAAATTCCTCTAATATTTCTTCAATGGAGTCTTCCGCTGTATTTTCAAAAATAAAATGTTCTCTTCCAATAATCTTACCATCTCTAGAGAAGAATATCTGTATGCAGCTATCTTTTTCATCTCTGTAGATATTTATAAAATCTTCATCGCCGTCCATGGTTTTAAATATCTTTTGTTTTTCAACTATAGCTTTTATAGCTATAATTTTATCTCTTAAATCTGCAGCTTTTTCAAATTCTAAGTTCAAAGATGCCTCTTCCATTTCACTTTGAAGCACTTTTAAAACAGTATTATCTCTTCCACTTAAAATATCTATAACATCCTTTATCATTTTACCATACTCTGCCTTGTTTATATAGCCACCACATGGTCCAAAACATTTCTTAATATGATAATTTAAACAAGGTCTTACCTTTTCTCCACCTTCTTTAATTAAAAGCTTACAAGTCCTTAAAGGAAAAATTTTATTTATTAAATTAATTGTTTCATATACTGCTGTTCCATTAGTATATGGTCCAAAATACTTGCTTCCATCTTTAGAATAGTTTCTTGTAACAAAGACCCTTGGAAAGTCATCATTAATAGTTATCTTAATAAATGGATAAAACTTATCATCCTTTAGTAATATGTTATAGCGTGGACTATATTTTTTTATTAAGTTACATTCCAAGATTAATGCTTCCATTTCTGAATCTGTAACAATATATTCAAACTCAGCAATATGCTTAACCATTACCCTAACTTTTTCACTATGATTCTTAGAGTTTTGAAAATAACTTTTTACCCTATTTTTTAATATCTTAGCTTTTCCTACATAAATGACTTCTCCAAGAGAATTTTTCATTAAATAAACTCCAGGCTTAGAAGGAAGGTTTTTTAAATGATATTCAAAATCAAACATTTCATCACTCCCTTTCACTACTTTCTAATTAAAAAAAGGAGCTATAAGCTCCTTTTTTTAGAAGAGCTCCCTCTTCTGTATTAATATCCAAGTACTGCTTTTCTTACTACATAACTGGCTATTTCAGCTGAAATTACTGCTCCACTTTCACCATTTTCCACAATAACAGCCACTGCTATTTGTGGGTCATCCATTGGTGCTGCTGAAATAAACCATGCATGAGGAACTGCATCTGTTCCATCTGATAATTTATAATCTGCTGTACCTGTTTTTCCACCAGCATTTGTTCCTTTAAAAGCTGGCCATCTATAAAGATTATTGTCTACTAAATATTTCATATAACTTTTTATAGTTGAAGCTATATCACTTGAAATTACTTGTTTTAATTCAGTATTTTCCATTGTTTTAACAGTATTACCTGCACTATCTAAAATAGAATTTACTAATCTAGGTTGCATCATCACTCCATCATTGGCAACTGTTGCTGCCACTAAGGCCATTTGAATTGGTGTAGATAAAACTCCCCCTTGGCCAATACCACTTTGTGCTATTTCACCTTGAGCGTAACTCTCTAGTTTTGGGAACTGACTTGCTGTTATAGTTAATCCTGGTCCACTAATAACTGAATTAAATCCATAGTTTTCTGCTGTTTGTTTTAAAGTACTATTACCTAATTCCATAGCTAATGTTCCAAAAACAACATTACTTGATACTCTATAGGCATATCTTAAATCAATGGCTCCATGTGATTGATATGCATAATTATTTAAAGTAGTTCCATCATCAAATGTTATTTTTCCTTGATCATTAAATGTCCTATTAGCTACTCCTGACATGTTTTCCAAAGCACTTGATAAAGTAACAGTTTTAAATACTGATCCTGGTGGATATAATCCATCTATTGCTCTATTAATGAGAGGACTATCATCAGCACTTCCACTATAAGCTGACTGCAATGCTACCTCTAGATTATTAGGATCAAAAGACGGCTTTGAAACCATAGCTAATATCTCACCTGTTTTAGGATTTATTGCTACTACTGACCCTTTATTATCTCCTAAAGCATCACTAGCTACCTTTTGTAATTCCAAATCTAAAGTAGTAACTATACAAAAATTCTTTTCATTTTTAACTTTTATCTTATCTACAAAAGTTTTAAAGTTTTCTGATAAATTTAATTTCTTTTCATTTATTAAATCATCTTTTATATCATTAAATAAACCAGTAAAATCCATACTATTTAAAAATGTTCTATAACTATTTCCTATAAAGCTACTTTTACTTAATTCATTATCATATTCTGACTCAAGACCTGATATTCCATATATTTGATCATAATATCCCAATGGATGCACTAATAACTCACCATAAAGATATTTTCTATCTTGAGTCAAATCATTCACCTTAGTAGTTTCAGTTAAAGCTGTACCATTTCTATCATAAATAGTCCCTCTAATAACTTCATTTTTTGCTGCTATAATTCTTACATTTCCTGAATCTTCAGCTATTTTAGGTCCTCTAAACAGTTGAAAATATGCTATATATGATATTAATGCAATAAATAAAAATAAGAACACAACCATTACATGTTGTACACTTTTAGCTAATTTATTTTCATCCATATTCTTACGCCTCCTCTGATACCTTTTGTAATATTCCTAAAGCAAAGAATATGGTAAGCACTGATGAACCACCATAACTTAATATCGGTAGTGTAATACCAGTTAACGGAATTACTCCAAAAATACCACCTATAATTACTAATGTTTGACATGCTATCATAGTACTAAAACCTACAACAGCTAACTGTGAAAACTTATCATTAGTAACATATGCTGATCTAATCCCTCTAAAAAACAACAAAAAGTATATTATCATTAATCCTACTGCAAATATTACACCAAACTCTTCACATATTGCTGCATATATAAAATCTGAATCATTAACAGGAATATACTCTACATATCCTTGCCCAAGTCCACTTCCTATAAGTCCACCTGAAGAAATAGCATATAAAGATTGTACTAATTGGTATCCTGCACCAGAAGCATATTCCCATGGATTTCTCCAAATCATAACTCTTTCCCTTACATGGGCAAAAAGATTATACCCTAATATGGCTCCTACTGTAGCACCACCTAAACTTAATGCTACATATAGCTTTTTAGAAGTTGCCACATAAAGAAGACTTATAATTATTCCAAAAAATATAAGTGCTGAACCTAAATCTGCTTGTGCAACTAAAAATATAAGGGAAAACCCAGCTACTAATGCTGGTACTATAAGTTGTTTTACATCATCTTTAATACTTCCATTATCCTCATATTCAGAAAAAGCTGCTGCCAAGTATAATACTAATGTTATTTTCCCAAACTCTGAAGGTTGAATCATAAATTTACCTATGCTTATCCAGTTATAAGCCCCACCAATAGCTGATGCTCCAGTTATTTTTGCATATAAAAATGCCATAGGCATAAGTACTATGGTTGCAATCATATAAACTTTCTTATATTTAGCAAACTTGCTCATTTCCGGTATAATGGCTACTACTAATATATAACCTATTACTCCAAGAGTAACCCATACTAACTGCTTTACAGAAGTTGACTTATCAATTCTATAAAGCATAGCTATACTTACTACTGCTAAAATACTTGCAAAATTTAAAATAAATTTATCACCATCAGGATAATACCTTCTAATGACAAAGTGGGAATAGCCTATTAAAAAACATAGAACTACTCCCATAACTATTGCAAGAGTATCGAATGGCTTTGATTGAAAGCCTAGATAAATAAAAAGCAGTAAGCATAGTAAATAAATCATTCTTAATAATTTCTTTTCCTGCTTAAATCCTTTCATGCCTTTAACCACCTCTATTGCTTTCCTGGTTTTAGTACCTTAAAAATAGCACTTCCTATTTTTATTTCATCATCAGCTGTTAATTTTACTTTATCTTTTATTCTTTCTTCATTTACATATACACCATTGGTACTATTTAAATCTTGAATATAAAGATTATTATTTTTAACATATAACTTAGCATGATAACCAGATGCAAATGGCTCTGATAAAACTATTAAATTATCTTCTCTTCTACCTATTGTTAACTCTGTTCTGACTAAAATCACAGAACCCTCTTCCAAATCTTCACTAGCCCCTGGATTAACTACTTCCACTGCATATTTTCTTGCTGCTGGATTACTTTTCTTCTTACCACCAGTCTTTACATCCTTGTACATTATTTTTAATGAATAATATATTATACCATATAAAAATACAATAAAGGCTATCCCAAATACAAAGGCCATTATCTTGCTAATACTCATTTCTTCACCTCTATCTACTGTTCTTCAATCTAATATTAATAGTTATTGGAAAAAATAACAACCCACCTATTATTATCTTAATAACTTTTTAAGATATTTTCCAGTGTATGAATCCTCCACTTTTACTATTTCCTCTGGTTTTCCTTTAGCCACTATAGTGCCGCCCTTATCTCCACCTTCTGGACCTAAATCTATTATATAATCTGCACATTTTATCATATCTAAATTATGCTCAATAACTACTACAGTATTTCCTCCATCTACAAGCCTTTGAACAATATGTACTAGTCTATTTACATCATCTACATGAAGTCCAGTAGTTGGTTCATCTAAAATATATAAAGTTTTTCCTGTGCTTCTCTTAGATAATTCATAAGCAAGCTTTATTCTTTGAGCTTCCCCACCTGATAATTGTGTTGATGGCTGTCCTAATCTTATATATCCTAAACCAACATCATATAATGTTTGAATTTTATTCTTAATTCGTGGAATATTTTCAAAAAATTCTAAGGCTTCCTCTACAGTCATATTTAATATATCATCTATATTTTTCCCTTTATATTTAACTTCTAAAGTTTCCCTATTATATCTTTTGCCTTTACATACTTCACATGGAACATAAACATCAGATAAAAACTGCATTTCTATTTTAATTATTCCATCACCTGAACAAGCTTCACATCTTCCACCTTTTACATTAAAACTAAATCGACCTGGCTTATACCCTCTCATTTTAGCTTCTGTTGTTTGAGCAAATAATTCTCTGATAATATCAAATGTTCCTGTGTATGTTGCTGGATTTGATCTTGGGGTTCTACCAATTGGACTTTGATCTATATCAATAATCTTATCTATATTTTCATAACCTAATATTTCTCTATGTGCTCCAACTGGATTCTTGCTCTTATTAACAAGCTTATTTAATCCTTTATAAAGTATTTGATTAATTAAAGTACTCTTTCCAGAACCAGATACACCAGTAACCATTGTTAATGTCCCTAGTGGAATATCTACATTAACATTCTTAAGGTTATTTTCTTTGGCACCTTTTATCTTAATAAACTTACCATTGCCGCTCCTTCTTTCAGCTGGTAGTTCAACCTTCTTTTCACCTGTTAAGTATTGTCCAGTTATAGACTCCTTACAAGCCATTATCTCTTCCACTGTTCCTGCTGCTATTATCTGTCCACCATGTTCACCTGCTCTTGGACCTATATCTACTATAAAGTCAGCCTCCCTCATAGTATCTTCATCATGTTCAACTACTATAACTGTATTTCCTACATCCCTTAAATTTTTAAGAGTTTGAATCAACTTATCATTATCTCTTTGATGAAGACCTATACTTGGCTCATCTAGTATATATAGTACCCCCATAAGTGCTGAACCAATTTGTGTTGCTAACCTAATTCTTTGAGACTCTCCTCCTGATAGTGTTCCTGAATTTCTTGAAAGATTAAGATAATCAAGCCCAACATTAACAAGGAATTCTAGTCTATTCTTTATCTCCTTAATGATTTGGTCACTTATTACTCTATCTTTTTCAGAAAACTCTAAAGAATTTACAAACTCTAATTCATCTTTAATTGGCATCTTTGTGAAATCATAAATGTTTATGCCTCCAATAGTTACTGCTAATGCTTCCTTTTTAAGACGTGCTCCTTTACATCTTGGACAATAACTATCACTCATATATTGTTCTATTTCAGTTTTAATAACATCGGAGTTAGTTTCTCTATATCTTCTATCTAATGTATTTATTTCACCATCATAAGCATATCTATAAGTGTTTAATGAACCATCTTTTTTGTATTTAACAGTCAAAGTTTTACCTTGTGTTCCATACAATAAAAGATTTAATTCTTCTTTCGAAAACTCCTTAATAGGTTTATTTAAATCAAGGTCATATTCTACACTTAATGCTTTTAATATGGCAAATGTCCATGAATCTTCCTTTAATCTTCCTTCACCCCAAGTTGCTATAGCACCTTCCATAATGCTTAAACTTTTATCAGGAATAATTAAGTCTGGATCAAATTCCATTAGTGTTCCAAGTCCATCACATTTCTCACATTTTCCCCATGGTGAATTAAATGAAAATAACCTAGGTGCTAATTCATCTATACTTACACCACAATCAGGACAAGCAAAGTGTTCGCTAAATAGAATATCTTCCTGTCCTACTACATTTATGACTACTAATCCTTCAGCCATTTTTAAAGCTGTTTCGATAGATTCAGCTAATCTACTTTCTATTCCTTCTTTAATAACAAGTCTATCTACAACTGCTTCTATATTATGCTTAATATTTTTTTCTAAGCTAATTTCTTCTTCAGCTATTTCATAGATTTCACCATCTATCCTTACTCTAACAAATCCTTGCTTTCTTATATTTTCAAGGACCTTTTCATGCATACCTTTTTTTCCTCTAATCACTGGAGCTAAAACTTGAACCTTAGTTTTTTCCCCAAGTTTCATGACATTATCCACAATTTGATCCACAGATTGCTGAGTAATTTCTTTACCACACTTTGGACAATGTGGAATACCTACTCTAGCGTATAATAACCTTAAGTAATCATATACTTCTGTTATTGTACCCACAGTAGATCTTGGATTTTTACTTGTGGTTTTTTGATCTATTGAAATTGCTGGTGATAATCCTTCTATATTATCAACATCTGGTTTATTCATTTGCCCTAAGAATTGTCTTGCATATGATGATAAAGATTCAACATATCTTCTTTGTCCTTCTGCATACAAAGTATCAAATGCTAAGGATGATTTTCCTGAACCAGAAAGTCCTGTAAAAACTATTAGCTTATCTCTTGGTATTTCCAAGGAAACATTCTTTAAGTTATGTACTCTTGCACCTTTTACTACTATTTTATCTTTCATAAAGTCCACCTCTTCCCTTATTTATCGCCATTCAATTTATATAAATTAATTCTTTTTATTATTTTTATCATATTATTCTACATTTAATCTCGAACAGACATTCTTTATTACTATTTTAGAATTGTTATTTTTTATTGTCAATTATATTTATTTCAGCATAACTACATCTTAAATTGTTTTACACCCTAAGAAAATCAACTATCTATTCTTCAAGTTTTTTAATCATATCTCTAAGTTCTGCAGCTCTTTCAAATTGAAGATTCTTAGCAGCATCTTTCATTTCATCAGTATATTCCTTTATTAATTTAGCCTTATCATTTTCAGATAATCCTGTGCTATCAACTTCATAAGTTTCAGATTCTTCTGTAACCATTATACTTCCAATAACGTCTCTTACATCCTTTTTAATGGTCTTAGGTATTATTCCATGCTCCTTATTATAATCCATTTGAATCTTTCTTCTTCTTTCTGTTTCCTTAATGGCTCTATCCATAGATCCAGTTATGCTATCAGCATACATAACAACCTTACTCTCAGCATTTCTAGCTGCTCTACCTATTGTTTGTATCATAGATGTCTCTGATCTTAAGAATCCTTCTTTATCAGCATCTAAAATTGCCACTAAAGCAACTTCTGGTATATCAAGCCCTTCTCTTAAAAGGTTAATTCCCACAAGCACATCATACTTACCAAGTCTTAGGTCTCTAATTATTTCCATTCTCTCAATTGTATCTATATCAGAATGCATATATGTTGTCTTCACATCAATATCAGTAAGATACTTAGTTAAATCTTCTGCCATCTTTTTAGTTAATGTAGTAACCAATGTCCTAAATCCTCTCTTAGTAGTTTCTAAGATACTTTCATATAAATCATCAATTTGACCATTTACAGGTCTTATTTCTATTTCAGGATCTATAAGTCCAGTTGGACGTATTATTTGCTCTGCTATATTAGTTGAATGATCTACCTCATATTGGCCTGGTGTAGCAGAAACAAAAATAACTTGATTAATCTTATTCTCAAATTCTTTAAACTGTAATGGCCTATTATCATAAGCTGATGGAAGTCTAAATCCATACTCTACTAAGTTATCTTTTCTTGATTTATCTCCAGCATACATTGCCCTAACTTGTGGTAATGTAACGTGGCTTTCATCAATAAACATTAAGTAATCATCTGGGAAATAATCTAACAATGTTTGTGGTGGCGTTCCTGGCGCTCTTCCATCAAGAATTCTAGAATAATTTTCTATACCACTACAATATCCCATTTCCTTAATCATTTCAATATCATAGTTTGTTCTTTGTCTTAACCTTTGAGCTTCCACAAGTTTATCTTGTGATGTAAGCTCTTTTAATCTTTCCTCTAATTCATATTCTATTACATTAATTGCTTTATCTATTGTTTCTTGTGATGCAGCAAAGTGAGATGCTGGAGTTATTGATACATGCTTTCTATCTCCAATTATCTTCCCTGTTAACACATCAAATTCTCTTATTCTATCAATTTCATCACCAAAGAATTCTATTCTTATTCCATTATTAGATGATGATGATGGAACTATATCTAAAGAATCACCTCTTACTCTAAATGTACCTCTAGAAAAGTCTATATCATTTCTTTCATATTGAATATCTATAAGCTTTCTTATAATTTCATCTCTATCTTTTTCCATTCCTGGTCTTAAAGATATTGTAAGCTTTTTATATTCTTCTGGATTACCTAATCCATATATACAAGAAACTGATGCAACAATAATTACATCTCTTCTTTCTAATAACGCTGATGTAGCAGCATGTCTAAGCTTATCTATCTCATCATTTATAGATGCATCTTTTTCTATAAATGTATCAGTGGAAGCCACATAAGCTTCTGGTTGATAGTAGTCATAATATGATACAAAATATTCAACTATATTGTTTGGAAAGAATTCTTTAAATTCAGAACATAATTGAGCTGCTAAAGTTTTATTATGTGCTAATACTATAGTTGGTTTTTGAACCCTTTCGATAATATTGGCCATGGTATAGGTTTTTCCTGAACCAGTAACCCCTAATAGTGTTTGAAATTCTCGTCCTTCTTCTATTCCACCTGTTAGTGAATCAATGGCTTTAGGTTGATCCCCCATTGGTTTAAATTTTGAATGTATCTTAAATTTATTCATTTTTTTATCAACTCCGTCATAATTAATACTATATATCTATTCTACTTATTATTAACATTTTGTAAAATTTATTAACATCTAAATTTAAGCTATAAAAAAATAGCAATTGCAAATGCAATCACTATTTTTTGATTTTTAATTGCTCTAATATTCTTTTAAATTCATCACTGCTTATATCAATTCTACTTTCATCTTTTATCATACGAGGAACTAATAATACTCCCAACCTTCTATTCCCTAATTGTAATATATAATCATTTATCTTACCGTATCTACTTTTTATTTTAATAGGTAAAGTAGACTTAGCTTCTTTAACAGCATTTAATATATCTACCTCTGAAGTTGCAGCTTCACCATTTACAGCTAAAATTTTATCACCTCTTCTAATTCCTGCTTCAAAAGCCACAGAATTAGGTGCTACTTCAAGTATTGATATACCATCCTCACCACTTACATATAAGTATTCTCCATTTTTTTCTTTCATTCTTTCAAATTTAATCAATAACTCATGTGCTAATGGCATATAAACTAATGCTATTATTTCTCCAACTAATCCAATACTACATAATTGTGAAACAATAAGTAATGATATTCCATATAATAATATTCCTATCCCTGCTCCTAGTACTTTTTCCTTTTTTCTTTTAGTAAAGGTAACAGAACTATAACCTATTACACCATAAAAAGGAGCAAACATTAAAGATGCTGTAGCTAAAATTGCTGTTAAATTAAAATCTTTAATAATAGGCCACCAACTATATGTTGGTGCTGAAATTATTCCTGTTCCTGAAGACTCTCCACTAATCATTATCATCACAGCTATGGGTATAGCCCAGTATCTATTAAATGAAAATCCACCAACTATTTTGTTTTCCCTATTACTGAATACTGGAATTGAACCTCTACTTCCATCTACCATTACAATGATGCCCTCCATAATATGTAAAACCGCTATAAAACTAGTTAATGAAAGTATATTTACATTGATATATGACTTCATACCAATGCTATTTAATATTATATTTAATATCATACTCACTGCTCCAAGTAATGCTCCAGAATAAGCAAAGCATACAAGCTTAGGCCTTATGCTCAATAGTACTATTGATGTTATAAAAATAAATTCTATACCTGAATTATTGCCAAAACTAATACCTAATATAGCTAATATAACACTTCCTATTGTTCCTGCTAATATACCTATCACTATTTGTGATAATGTTAATTCTAGGGGAGTATCAATTACTTCTCCTATTGTCATTTGTTGTATAATTGCAGTCTTTTTATTTTTTAAATAAAATATTATTCCAAATACTATAAGCATTAGTAAATATGTTGGTTCAATTATTGCTTTTGCTACAGTTCTTAGACTATATGTTATCAGCTCCATTTGTAGCCTCCTAAGTTACTATTTTTGTCTTATTACCTCTAATGCTTTTTGTAATTGTGTATCAATGTCCCTACTATACTCTTGACTTAACACTTCTTCGCTTAATTCTACATTAATATCTGGCTCAATACCTTTACCATGAATATTTTCTCCATTAGGACAATAATACTTTGATGTTGTTACTTTAATAGCTCCAGTATCTCCGTCACTTTGTACAAAAGGAATAAGCTGTTGAACTATACCTTTTCCAAATGTTGTAGTTCCTATAACTGTTGCTACATTATTATCTTTTAATGCTCCTGTAACAACTTCTGATGCACTGGCACTTCCACTATTTACCAATACCACTAATGGCATACCAATTGTATTTCCACCTTGAGATAAAGAAACTTGCTTATTATCATATTTATCTATGGTATAAGTAATCATCTCTCCTTTTGGAATAAAGTTAGATGCTATCTCAACACATTTATCTAAATATCCTCCTGGATTTCCTCTAAGGTCTAATATTAATCTTTCCATTCCACTTTCTTTTAATTCATTGAGCTTTTCTGTAAATTTAACACTTACATCTTCATCACTAAAAGTAGTAATTTGAATATACCCAATATTACCTTCTAATATTTCACCTTTTACTGATTCACTTTGAATTTCTTCTCTTACTATGTCAAATTGTAAAGTCTCTTCTCCTCTTTTTATAATTAACTTTACTGAAACACCTTTTTCTCCTCTAACTCTTGATACTACCTCTTCACTATTGGCATCAGTAACTTCATAATCATCAACTTGTAAAATTACATCTCCTGCCTTTATTCCCGCTCTATCAGCTGGTGAACCTTCAATTGGTGATATTATTACCACCTTTTCATCTCTTACACCAATTTGTGCTCCTATTCCATAAAAATTATTATTTGATTCTATAAAATTCTTATATTCATCTGAATTCATATAAACAGTATATGGATCACCTAAAGCAGATGCCATTCCTTTCATAGCACCTTCTAAAAGTACAGTATCATCTATGTCTCCATCATATTTTGCCATAAGCAGGCTTCTAAGTTCAAATAAGTCACTATATTTATTTGCATCACTTATCTTTCCTAAGTCCCCAGCAGCTTTTTCAGGAACTCCAGTTAAAATAAATCCTTTAGTTGCTGCAATATTACCTCCATAAAACATTCCAATTCCTGTTCCTACAAATAATACAGCTATGGCAGCAACCTTTAACCATTTAAATTTATCTTTCCTACTCTCTTTTTCCTCTCTCTTAAAATTTTCCATTGTCCTACTTCCTTTCAATGTATGTTCAATAGCTTTATGCTTTTTATATCTATATCTTATATAATAATAATATTAATTTAAATAAATGTTAAGCTTCTTTTTTATTTATCTATATTTTTTTATTTTTTAATAAAAATAAGGAGCCATAAATATCATACAGCTCCTTATTAATTTATTTTTCAATATTTAGTTTTTATACAACTAAGAATTTTCTTAGTGCAGCTATACTTCCAATAGCTCCAACTACTATTCCACCTAATAAGAATCCTCCTAATAAAGTTGTTAATACAAATGATACTGGAACTAAGTTAGCTATTAAAAGGTTACTTGCTATAAATCCAAATACACCTCTATAGATAAAGTATATTACTGCTGTTGCAAGCAATGAACCAATGGCTCCAATGATTATACCTTCAATAACAAATGGCCATCTTATAAACCAATCTGTTGCTCCAACAAACTTCATTATTCCTACTTCTCTTCTTCTTGAATATACAGCTAATTTGATTGTATTCATTATTAAGAATATTGATACTCCAATAAATACAAAGAATAATATTACTCCTAATATTTGTACAAAATCAACTACTCTGCTTATTTTTTCAATTAATTCTTGTTGATTAGTAACAGATTCCACACCTGTCATATCTTCTACTGCTTTAGTTACATTACTTGCATATGATGCATCTTCTAGAGTAACGATATATGAACTTGCTAATGGATTATTTTCAAGGCTATATCCTTCAAGCATACCACTATTTCCTTCTAAATCCTTCTTAAGTTTTGTAAAGGCTTCATCTTTTGATTCATAAGTTACTGCTTTTACTCCATCCTGCTCCGATAATTTAATTTCTACTTCCCTTTGATTTACAAGCTTTATATCATCTTGTAAATAAACTTTTATTTCTATCTTATCAGCTACATCTTCTATAGTCTTATTAAAATTTAAACCAACTAAAGTAAATGTACCTAATACAAAAAATGTTACTAATACAGTTAACATTGCAGCAAAACTAACTGTTATATTACGTTTTATACTTTTCAGGGCATCTACTATAAAATAATTTATTGTATTAATTTTCATTTTCGTACATCCCCTTTCTATCATCTCTTACTATAGAACCTTTTTCTATAGCTATAACTCTCTTCTTCATATTATCAACTATATCCTTAGCGTGAGTAGCCATAACTATTGTTGTACCAGATTTATTTATATCTTCTAATAATTCCATAATTTCTTTTGCTGTATCTGGATCTAGATTACCAGTAGGCTCATCAGCTATAAGTACAGATGGATTATTCACTATAGCCCTAGCCAATGATACTCTCTGTTGCTCTCCCCCTGATAATTCATTAGGGAACATTTTATATTTATGAGATAATCCAACAAGAGATAAAACCATTGGTACTCTCTTTCTTATTTCCTTTTGAGATGCTTCCACAACTCTCATGGCAAAAGCAACATTTTCATAAACATTTAATGTTGGTATAAGTCTGAAATCTTGAAACACCATACCTATCTTTCTTCTGTAATATGGAACTTGATTTCTTTTTATTTCTGATAAATTCCTATCTGCAACAGTTATATTTCCCATTGTAGGTTCAATTTCTTTTAATAGCATTTTTATAAAAGTTGACTTTCCTGACCCTGAAGGTCCAACTAAAAATACAAAATCTCCTGAATTTATTTTAACACTTACATCTGATAACGCTTTTACATTGTTGTTATATATCTTGGATACATTATTAAATTCTATCATTAAAACACCTCGTATCATTCTTTTCTCAAAAACTCTAAATTGATTATATCACATAAAATCCTATTGACCAACAATGTACCTAATTATTTATCATTATCCAATTTTTTAGTAATTATCATTAAACCCTAATCCTAACACCTCTTTTGAGTCATTTACTGTAATGAATGCTTCTGGATTATTTTCCTTAATAAAGTTCTTTAATGTAATAAATTGATTATTACTAAGCACAGTATAAACAATATTTACTTCACTATAAGTATATCCGCCTTTTCCATTTAACACTGTACACCCTCTATTTATATCTTTATTTATAAAGTTAACTACCATATCAGCTTTGCTAGTGATGATAAACACTTGCTTACATGTATTAAACCCATCAATAAACTTATCAATAAGAAGTCCTATTAATATTAAACTAAAGAAACCAAATAGTCCCTTATCTATACCGAAAACATTAATTGCTAAAAGACATATAATTGAATCATTTAATAATAATGCTGTTCCAACACCTAAAGGTGTGAATTTGCTTATTATAGCTGCCAATATACTGGTTCCTCCTGTTGATGCACCTTGATGAAATACTATTGCTGATCCCATTGCTAAAAGTGCTGAACCAAAAAAGCTAGCTAAAAACATGTTTTCTGTTAACATTACAGGGTTAAACACTTTCTCAATTATTTCCATAACTACAGAAAGTATCACAGTAGCATACAGACTTTTTCCACCAAATCCTTTTCCTAAAACCACAAAAGCTACAATAAATAAAATAATATTTAATATGAATACCAT
The DNA here is from genome assembly GCF_001916075.1 of Clostridium sp. 29_15. Lineage (NCBI taxonomy): Bacteria > Bacillati > Bacillota > Clostridia > Eubacteriales > Clostridiaceae > Clostridium > Clostridium sp. 29_15. The sequence continues at coordinate 17,043 of NZ_MNRT01000029.1, read as the reverse complement.
TATACTTATATTCCAACCTGTAATTCCATTAATTACAAGAGCTATACCTGAAACCCCACCAGCTGCTATATCATTTGGAAATAAGAAATATTCCAGTCCAATTGCTGTTAATACTATTCCTAATGTTGTTAATGCATACTCCCTTATTTTTTTCATTTGTACCACCCTAACCTTTAATTATTCTCCATTAATTTCTTTAAAGCCTTCTCCCATAACTTCAGCTACTTCACTGACAGTTATAAAAGCACTCTTATCTATTTGGCTAATATATCTCTTAAGCTTAATAAATTCACTTCTACCTATAACAGTGTAAAGTATAGTAGTTTGCTTTTCAGTAAATCCTCCTATACCATTAATAAAAGTGCAACCTCTTTCTAAATCATTTAAAATAAATTCACTTATTTTTTTACTTTCCTTGCTTATTATTGTAACTTCATTACAAATATTAAAACCAGCAATGGCTTTATCTATAGCAAAGCCACTGATTATTACTGCTAATACTGCATATAATCCCTTTTGTACTCCAAAGGTCATTGCTCCTGCTAATGTAACTATAAAATCCACTATCAACAGTGATTTTCCTATATTAAAATGTAAAAATTTATGTAATATCTTTGCCAAAATATCAGTCCCACCTGTAGATGCATTGCAGTTAAATACAATTGCTAAGCCTGATGCAGAAATTATTGTTCCTAAGATAGTTGCTAACATAAGATCATTAGTTGCTTCATAAGGAAATACTTTTTCTAAAAGCCACATAAATCCTGACAAAGTAAGACTAGCATAAATGCTCTTTCCACCAAATTTACTTCCTATCACCAAAAAAGCAACTATATATAAAATACAATCCATCATTAATACCAATAGTCCTATAGGTATTTCTGGAACGAAATTATTAATTATTATTGCTATACCACTTAAGCCTCCTGCAGCAATGTTATTAGGTTGAAAAAAGTATACTACCGATACTGCTACAAGAAATACACCAAAAGTGATTAATATAAAATCTCTTAAATTATATTTGTTCATAATATACTCCTATTATTTAAATTACTATAATTATGTTTCCTCTTTTACCTCTTTTTATCCCATTTACATTGAATATTATTCCAATGAACAATTATATCATAAACTTTTATAAAAACTAGTTCATGATATACGAATTATGAAATTGTAATTAAAATCATGGTTTTACTTATAAAACTAATCTTAAATTTATATATTTAATTATAAAAAGATGACAAATCAAAAATATTTCATTTTGATCTGCCATCTATATCAATAAGATTTTAAACTATCTTCTTAATTCAATAGCTCTTTTAACTTTTTCAACAACATTTGCAGCTGTTAATCCATAGTACTCTAATAATTCATCTGGTTTTCCACTTTGACCGAATTGATCATTAATACCAACCTTCACTACTGGCACTGGACAAACTTCACCTAAAACTTCTGATACTGCTGAACCTAGCCCACCAATTATGCTATGTTCTTCAACTGTTACAATTGCTCCTGTTTCCTTAGCAGCCTTTACTAAAATGTCTGAATCAATCGGTTTTAGAGTATGGATATTAATAACTCTTGCAGAAATTCCTTGTGATGCTAAGATTTCCTTAGCTTCTAAAGCAACATCCACCATTATTCCTGTAGCTACTATTGTTAAATCTGTACCTTCATTTAAAAGTACACCTTTACCAATTTCAAATTTATAATTATTTTCATCATTTATAACATTAACAGGTGCTCTACCTAATCTTACATAGCAAGGTCCATTATACTCTGCTATTGCTTCTATTGCTGCTTTTGTCTCAACAGCATCTGATGGTGAAATAACTACCATATTAGGTATTGCTCTCATTAATGATAAATCTTCCACTGTTTGATGTGATGCACCATCTTCTCCAACTGTTATACCTGCATGAGTAGCACACACTTTTACATTTAATCTTGGATAGCAAATTGCATTTCTTATTTGTTCAAATGCTCTTCCTGCTGCAAACATAGCAAATGTACTTACAAAAGGAATCTTTCCACAAGTAGAAAGCCCTGCTGCCACTGACATCATATTTGCTTCTGCAATTCCCATATTAAAGAATCTTTTTGGACATATAGCCTTAAATTCTGAAGTTTTTGTAGACTTTGAAAGATCTGCATCTAAAACCACTATATTTTCATTAGTATTAGCTAATTCTGCTAAAGCTTTTCCATATGCTTCTCTTGTTGCAATCTTTTTACTCATTAATTTTCCCCTCCTAATTCCTTTAATGCTGCTTCACATTGCTCTCTACTAGGTGCTATACCGTGCCATTCAGCTTGATTTTCCATAAATGATACGCCTTTTCCTTTGATTGTCTTACAAACTACTGCCGTAGGCTTATCTTTACACTCTTTTGCTTTTTCTATAGCATCTATAATTTCTTCATAATTATGACCATCAATAACTAAAACATTCCAACCAAAAGCTTCAAACTTCTTATCTATTGGACAAGGATTCATAACTTTTGTTATATCTCCATCAATTTGTAATCCATTAAAATCAATGAAAGCTGTTAAGTTATTTAACTTATAATGTGCTGCACACATTGAAGCTTCCCATACTTGACCTTCCTCTAATTCTCCATCACCTAATATTGTATAAACTCTATAATCCTTCTTATCTATCTTTCCAGCTAAAGCCATTCCTACTGCAGCAGAAATTCCTTGTCCTAATGATCCTGTTGACATATCAATTCCTGGTAAATATTGAATACTTGGGTGACCTTGTAATCTTGACTTAAACTTTCTTAAAGTTGATAATTCTTCAACTGGGAAATATCCTCTTCTAGCTAAAGTACTATAAAGTACAGGGGCAGCATGGCCTTTTGATAAAACAAATCTATCTCTATTTGGATCCTTTTCATTGTTAGGATCTATATTCATTTCCTTAAAAAATAATACAGTCATAATATCAGTAGCTGATAATGATCCTCCTGGATGCCCTGATGCTGATTCAGTAAGCATCTTCACTATGTCTTTTCTAATTTCTGTAGATATTGATTTTAATTCGTCTAAACTCTTTGCCATTGTGTATCCTCCTCAATTAATTCTTAATATATAAATTATTAATTATTCATAATAAATGATACAGATCATATAAATTAAGCTTTGTATTAATACGTCATTTTATTCTTTAAATTTATACTATCATATGAATCACTCTTTGTATATACTATTATTTTGATTAGTGTATACTTTTATTATTATTTAATTTATATTGTGTATCACTTTAATCTCATCCTACCTATTTTTATATGTACAATTACTGTTTATATGTATTATTTATACAACAAAAGCAGAGTCATTTTAACTCTGCCTTTTCATTATCTTTTACTACTACTTATCTAAATTTAAGCTAATTAGCAATGCTTTGTCCACTTTTTTCATATCAATATCTGTCATATGTCCAATCTTTTCTTTCAGTCTCTTTTTATCAAGAGTCCTTATTTGTTCTAATAACACTACTGAATCTCTGTTTAATCCATATTCAACTGAAGAAATCTCCACATGAGTTGGAAGTTTAGCCTTATTAATTTGTGAAGTTATTGCTGATACAATAACAGTAGGACTATATTTATTTCCTATATCATTTTGTATTATAATAACTGGCCTAATTCCACCTTGCTCTGAGCCTATAACTGGACTTAAATCTGCATAAAAAATATCCCCTCTTTTTACTACTATAGTCGCCATTTAAATTCTCACACTCCGCAAAGCCATTTCTCATATTCGCAAATATCGTCAAATTTATATTGTACATTTCCCTTTGAGAAATCAATAGCCCTTGAAAGTTCTAAATTAATATCTGACATTTCTTCATACCCTATCCTCATTAATTCAAGAAACTCTCCTTCATATTTCTTCTCATCATATTTTATTAAATTTTCCTTAATATATTTCCTATTTTTTTTATCAAAATCCTCATTTATTTTTCTAAAGATTTGATTTTCAAATTTATCTGACATACTTGTCCTCCTAAGAGTACATAATTTTATCCTTTAGAAAATTATATTTCAATTTGTGCTAGTCTGTAAATAGAAAATAATATTATTTTTAACTTTTCGCCTTTTTTTGTATATTTTATAAAATATTATGCTTTTTCTAAAACTTTTATCTAATTAATTATTTTTAAATAAATTACAATAAGATTTATGTACTCTCCTATGGAAAGTATTATCAATATATAATTCGACTTCTATTACTATAACCTGGCTTATTTAAATTTTATTTATCTTAATTATTTTTTCTTTTTATTTATGTATGTTTATTAATCGATTTAATATTTCCACTTCTTCTGTAAATATCTTTTTAATACTTATTGCTTTTTTATAATAAAGAGACAAAAGTTCATTTGTTTATCTAGACAAACTTAACCTTTAAAGTTAACTACTTTTTATTCTATATCATAATAAAGAATCATCTATTTTTTGTACCTCTTCAAACTGTTCATAAATTATCTTTAATACATATCTATCTTCTCTATCATAAACTACAATTCCTATTGGTACTCTATTCTTTTTATCAATAAAGATAGTAGCTTTATTAAAATATATATTATTTAAAAACAATTCCACGTCAGCTTTTATATATATGGTATCTCCCCACTCTTCTTGCCCCTCTGATATACTTCCTTCCCTTATAGGATATGCTAAAATATTATTAATAAAAGCTAATGGATGTACTATATCCATATCTTGCTCTAATTCATATTCATTATCATTAATAGTATCTTTGACATATATTTTTTCATCCTTGTATATCTTAGTTACCTCATCACCAAATTCTACCCTCACCCCCTTATCTGCAGAATACCATTGTTTAGTTTCCTCAATTTCTTCCCCTTTATCATTTTTCATAACATATTTTACTTTAGCTTCATATGCATTAATATTTTTTAATCCTTCAATTATTTCTTCATTTGAAGGCATTAAAACACCCCTGAAAAAAATGATAAATAAGATAGATATAAAAGGAACTGCCAATAATAATATAATAATTATTTTCTTTTTCATATTTCCTCCCAAATTGTCTGCTTCATTATACTATTATTATGCAACTTGGTTTTTTATTCATAATTTAACTTATAGAGTTTCCATAACAAAGGGAATACTTTCTATTAAATTCCCTGCTATGATAAAATATCTATCTCTAGAAGAACATTCTGCTGCTAAGCCATGAATATATGCACCTAATAAAGCTGAATCCATATTGCTATGACCTTGATCAACCAGTGATATTATTATCACTCATTCCTCCAGAGGTCATCTTACTATTTCCTTAAACATTATGTACATATTTATTCCTCCACAATTGCAAAAGCTATGGCATTGCTTTTATTATGAGATATAGAAACATTTATGTTTAATTTTCTATCACCAATTTTATCTCTAACTTCTTTAGAAATATTAACTATAGGTTTTCCTAAGTTATCCCTTAATATTTCAAAATCTTTAAGGTTGTAACCTCTAAATCCTGTTCCTAAAGCTTTGCTAAGTGCTTCTTTAGCTGCAAAATTCCCTGCTATTGTCTCTACTCTCATTCCCTTTGATTTAAAAAGTTCTATTTCTTTTTCAGTAAATGCCTTACTTAAAAAACTAGGTGTTCTTTCAATTGCTACTTTAACTCTCTCTATTTCTATTATATCTGTGCCAATTCCTAAGATCATAGTTGCCTCCGCCTATGCTGTATCCTTTAATTAAAATCACTTACGTATTCATCAACATATTCGCCTATGACATCTATTAAATGTATAGGTGAAACATTATTCTTTGATACTAAATCAAATAATCTCTTAACCTTTTCCTTATCGGTAGAAATATTATTTACACTATTTCTTTCTATATTAACCAAACCTCCATTTATAATGTCTTGTCTTTCTACTTCTATACCATATACTTGTCTACCTTTAAATCTTCCAAAAGTCATTCTATAGAAGTAATTCATCTTATAATTTTCTTTTTCCACTGTGATATCAAAACATTCTTTTACAACCAAGGTTATATCCCCCCTTAACATAACTTCCATACATCAAAGATAACACATTAATGTATTAAAATGTGTCAAAGATTGTTCTGTAAAGAAATAAATTTTTCTTTTATTTTCTACATTATACTTTATTTTTTACTTTTTTACCCATATTATTATTTAATAATATCCCATTATCATTTCTATTAAAAATAAAAGTTGTCGATAATACGTCATTTAGAAAATTAATCTGAATTTTAAAGTTTTTTTGTAAAAAACAAAGCCTCATAATTATATGCATACATTTTATGAAAACGTACACTATATTATTTTATAAAATTATGAGACTTTAATTATTCTTTTATTCTTTTATTTTAATGTCATAAATATTACAGTAAACTGTATATAAGATATTATTGTTCATTGCTTATGGCATCAGAACTTTCTTTATCTACTCTCCTACTTCCTACGAACTTGAAGTCTTCCGCAACAACTTCTGCTATATATTTCTTATTTCCTTCCTTATCTTCATAGCTTCCTGTACGAAGTCTTCCACTTAAACTTATGTAGCTTCCTTTAGTCATATATTTGCATATAACTTCGGCTTTCCTTCCCCATATAGTAACTGGAATAAGATCAGCCTTCCTTGTTCCATCGGCAGATTTAAAATTCCTATCCACAGCAATTATAAATCTGGTGAAGCTTTTTTCCCCATTTTCAATTGTTTTTAGTTCAGGGTCCTTAATAAGCTTACCTAATAACACAATTTTATTCATGTATAACACCTCCTGAATACTTTATCTAACAGTATAACCATTAATTTCTCTTTTATTCATTTAGTAAAAACTCTTTATATAAATATATAAAAAACTCCTCATAATTCATGAGAAGTTTTTTATAAAAATTTCTTATCTAATTGGTCTTTTCTTATACCTAAGACGGAGTTTATTTCCCCACCTATTATTATAATTATGGAGCTTATATATAACCACGTCATTAAAACAAAGATTGTTGCCAAGCTTCCATATATCCGTGAGTAATTGGCAAAATTATTTACATAAAATGAAAATGCTAATGAAACCACTATCCATCCTAATGTTACAAAAACAGCTCCTGGTATAGCTTCGCTCCAATCAGTTCTCTTAGAAGGTGTATATCGATATATTGCCGCAAAAATAATTATCATTACCACTATAACAATGGAATATCTCAATAAATCCCACAACTTATGAATAAAGTCATTATATGGAATATATTTTAATATATATTTACTTAAAACATCTCCAAATACTAAAGTTGCTAAAGTAAGCATAATTGTAAATGCCAATGCTATAGTGCATATTATAGCAATTATACACCTTTTTATAAATGATCTATTTTCTTTAATATTATATGCCTTATTAACACCTTTTAAAATTGCTCTAAAAGCTGAAGATGCAGACCATATAGTCAATGTAGCAGATGCCCCTAACAAACCTCCATGTTGTTTTTCAACAACATCAATTATTACACTTGAAGTAAGCTCCACCACATTACTTGGAAGCACTCTTGCTAATCCCTCTATTATTTTCATGGAATCTAAATTGATATATCCAATTAGAGTCATAACAAATATTAAAAAAGGAAAAAATGATAAAACTAAATAATAAGCTAACTGGGCTCCTAAAGCAAAAATATCATCATTATTTACTTTAATAATAAAATATATTATAAAGTCAAAGGCTGATCTCCTTTTTTTAACTTCTTCTTTTTTCATTACATCACCACTACTTTTTTTCTCTTTAATATAAATAATATTTATTATATCCTTTAATTCATTATTTTACCATGATTCAATTTGCCAAGCTGTTGGTAGCATATCTTTATACTTTTTGCTTAGGTACCTATTATCTACTAATAAGATACTTCCTTTATCCTCTTCAGTTCTAATAACTCTTCCTGCACATTGCAAAATTTTATTTATTCCTGGGTAAGTATATGCATAGTCAAATCCTTTTTCATCAAAATAACTTGCTATTATATCATTTTCTATAGATATTTTAGGAAATCCTACGCCAACTATAACAGCTCCACTCAGCCTTTTTCCTGGAAGGTCTACTCCTTCTGAAAACATGCCACCTACAACTGCAAATGCCAACACCTTAGAATTTTCTCTAAAGTTTGCTAAAAACTCTTCCTTTTCTACTTCATTTATATTTTCTTTTTGTACTAATATATCTTCATTATTACTATATATTTTTTCGTAGCTTTCAGCTACCTTCTTAAGATACTCAAATGATGGCAAGAAAACTATATTATTTCCGGGACTTTCCTCATTAAATCTATAAATTAATTCACATAATTTAGGTATATTATTTTCCCTCATGCTATACTTCATATTTAAGGGCGAAATAAATGTTTTTAAGTTTTCTTTTTTAAAAGGTGAATCTAATCTTAATCTATAACTTTTATCATCTCCACCTAGTAAATCTATATAATATTTCATAGGCCATAAAGTAGCTGAAAATAATATTGTTGCATAGGAAGAACTTATTATCTTCTTAATATTATCAGAGGGATCAATACAAAATATCTTAACTTTCAAATCATTTTTGGCTTTCTCTATTATTGTATTATACTTATCTGAATACAATTCATTTATATTAACAAAACTTCTACATTTAAAATAAAAGTCCATTACTTCATCATATCCATCTGTACCTTTCCCTTTTACCAAATACTCATCTGCTACACTTATAAATAACTGCATTGCCTTAATGAGTTCTTTATACTGAATATTTTTATATATTACCCTTAGGCTGTTTTCTTCAAGTTCCCTTCGTATCTCTATCAGTTCCTTATTTATTAAATTTGAAGATTTATAAAGAGCTGGAACCTTTCCCTTTAAAATCTTATTTATTTGCACTACATCACTCTTAAGAATTTCTCCACTATACATTGCTCTAGCTCTATCAATTAAGTTATGACATTCATCAACTAATATAACATTACTTTTATTATCTTCTTCAAAAATCCTTTTTAACCTTACTCTATTATCAAAAGCGTAATTATAATCACATATTATTGCATGGCACCATTCTGTAAGATCCAATGATAATTCAAAGGGACACACTTGATATTTTTCACTATATTTTCTTATTACCTCTCTTGATATTATGTTTTCATGGCTTATAATATCTTCAATAACATCATCCACTTTAGAAAAATAATCTCTTGCAAACTTACAATCATCAGCATTACATTTTACTTCATCATTTAAGCAAGCTTTTTCCTTTGCTGTTATACTTACTACCTTTATCTTTAATCCATTCTTTATGAGCATAGCATATGCTTCTTCTGCAACTACTCCAGTAATAGTCTTAGAAGTCAAATACACTATCCTATCTCCCATATTGTTTGTTAGCCCCTTTATAGCTGGAAATATTGTTGATATTGTCTTACCTATACCTGTAGGTGCTTGAGCAAATAATATACCGTTATTCCTGATGGTATTATAACAAGTTACTGCTAGCTCCCTTTGACCCTTTCGATAAGTTGGAAAAGGAAATTCCATTTTCTCTATGCTTTCATTCCTTTCTTCTATTAAGGCTATTTTTAAAAAAGCAGCCTTCATATATCTCTCAACTAACTCTGAAACAAAAGCTTCTAATTCTGTAAGTTTGAATTTCTTTTCAAAGCTCTTTACTTCATCTGTATTCAAATTATAATAGCTTAAACGTATTCTTATTTCCGCTAAATTATTTTCCTTGCAATATATGTATCCATAAAATTTCCCTTGAGCCCAATGTAGCTCATTATAATCTTCTTCTATATATATTAAGCTTTTATATGTAGATTTTATTTCCTCTATTATAATAATATCTCTTTCCTTTATAATTCCATCAGTGCGTCCTTCAATTATAAGCTCAATATCATCTCTAACGAATCCCCATTGAAGCTTTACTTCCTTTTGATAATTTTCATAAATATTTTCATTATCTTTTTGAAGTCTTCCATGAGCTATAGTTCCTTCCATAGCCCTTCTTATGGACATAAATCTATCATCTAGGCTACCACTTTTTAACACGTATTCCACTATGCCTCTTACAGATTCCATTATCACTACTTTTTGTGCCATAACCTTTGCCTTCCTAAATCTTAAAAATAATTAATTCTATTAATAACATTATATTTTTTATAATCTCTTTCTAGTATCTCCTTTTTAAGAAAAAAAGACTACTATAAATATATATGTAGTCTTTTATGAATGGTACTCATTTACTATCTTTTGTACTAGTTTCTTTATAGCACTAGCTTGAGCTATTAATGAAATAACCACTACGAAAGTCCTTATACTATTTTCATCTTTTTCATTTAAATTAAGGCCTTTTATAATGTTATTTAGATTTTCTTCATCTACAATGTCCTCTGCTATTCCTTCTTTTATACTCTGACTTTGTGTCTCTGAAAATATCTTATAAGCAGTTTCCCAAGATATTATATCATCTGACCTATCATTAATTTCATTGAAAGCTAAGCTAAACACCTTTTTAATCTCTTCAGTAGTAAGTATTGGTCTCATATAACTTAATAATACTAGCTGAACTAAATGTATCTTTGTATAGCCCCTCTTTTTACCATCTTCCGGCTTACTTATTACTTCACTTTTTATATAGTTCTGCACTATGTTATTAGTATATTTATCATCTATAAACTTATCATTCAAAAAATCAATAACTTGAGATAAAAAAAGATCATACTTAGGTAAATCATCGTAAGATATCATTATGTTATCTTCTATTTGATCCGCTACTTGCTGTATATAATCCATATCCATCTTTTTCATCACGCATCTTCACCTATCTTTCTCTATATTACTATCTTCATTATATAGTAAATATAAACTTATTACAAGTTTATTTACCTATTTAATAAGTTTTTTCACTCTTTTTAATATTTATATCTATATTTTGATTATTCTTTTTTATTTCCAATTTATTATTGATTTTTTTATTTATTATTGATATTTTACTAATAAACTTTTACAATTTATGTATACAGATGCAATAAATTTATTTTTACATTATTTTCTTATTTTATATTCTATTTTTTAATATTTTTAAATCATTTATGTAACACATTTACTATTTCAGTATACAAGTCATTTTAATCACGAAAAATTTAACTATTTATTTTGAAAATTAAACTTGACTTTTCAAATATATGGTAGTATAGTTTATTAGTAAGTAAAAAATATCAATTATTTTCTATAATTTAATATTTTTTATATTAATTATATTGACTTTATATTACATATTTGGTAAGATAAATCTACAAAATGTCGAAACTTGTTTTAGGAGGAATTTATAAATGAAATCAACTGGAGTTGTTAGAAGAGTAGATGAACTAGGAAGAATCGTTATTCCAATAGAATTAAGAAGAACTTTAGATATAGCAGAAAAAGACGCATTAGAAATATACGTAGACGGAGAACAAATTATATTAAAGAAATATGAACCAGCTTGTATATTCTGTGGAGATGCTAGAGATGTAGTTAACTACAAAGGTAAAAATATCTGCAAAAATTGCTTAAACGAATTAAAGACAGATAACAAATAATTATACATAAAAAAGCTAGTGAATTTCACTAGCTTTTTAATTTTATAAATCTATGGCAATCTTATATACTTCTTTTTTAGGAATGTTTCTCATTTTAGCAACAGTCTTGATTGCTTCTTTCTTATCCATCCCTTTATTTATTAAATCCTTAAGATGCTCCTCCACTGTAAAAGCACTAAATTCTTCTTCCAGCTCCGCCTTTATTTCACTTTCGCTTTTTCCTGCCAGTACTAATACAAATTCTCCTCTTGGTTTATTCTCTAAAAAGTTATTATATGCATCTTCTAAAGCTCCTCTAAATATATCTTCATGTAACTTTGTAAGTTCTCTACATACAGCAATATTTCTATTACCTAAAGACTCCTTTAAAAAACTTAATGTATCCAATAACCTATGTGGTGATTCATAAAATATTAATGTTTCTTTTTTATCTTTAATTTCCTCAATGAGAATTTTTCTATCTTTAGTTTCTCTTGGAATAAAGCCTCTAAAAACGAACTTTGTTGTGTCTAGTCCTGAATATACAAGAGCTGTTGTAATTGCTGTTGCTCCTGGAAGAACCTCAAAATTTATATTGTTTTCAATGCATTTACTTACTATTACACTCCCTGGATCTGATATTCCTGGAGTACCAGCATCAGTAACTAATGCTATACTTATTCCATCTTCTAATTTATTTATTATTTGCTCACTTTTTCCTTGTTCATTATGCTGATGGTAACTAAAAAGTGGCTTTTTAATTTCAAAGTGATTTAAAAGCTTTAAACTTTGCCTTGTATCTTCTGCTGCAATTTCATCTACACTTTTTAAAACCTCTAAAGCTCTTAAAGTAATGTCCTTTAGGTTTCCTATTGGTGTTGGTACTAAATATAATTTACCTTTACTCATATTATTTCACCCTTCCATATATTTCATCTATCTCTCTACTGAAATTTCCTTCTTCATCATAAACATATAAAGGCTTTTCCCATTTTAAAAATGCTCCTCCGTCTCTCTGACCTTCCACTAATACAATATTAGGTTCCTTATTTACATTAGGCTGTACCATTTTTACTCTCTTTGGCTCAATATTATATTTTCTCATTAAGCTAAATATATCTGCCAATCTTTCTGGTCTATGTACAATAAACATTCTTCCATTATCTTTAAGTAACCTTCTAGCTGCAACAATTACATCTTCTAAATTACAAAGAATTTCATGTCTAGCAATTGCTAACTTATCGTTTGGATTTACTATACCTGAATTATTTAACTTATATGGAGGATTTACCGTCAATACATCAAACCTTCCTAACTCTTTTACAAGGTTTTTATCCTTTAAATCAGCACATTTAAATTTAACTATATCTTCTGTTCCATTTAATTTTGAACTTCTTCTTGCCATCTCTTCCATTTCTTCTTGAATTTCAATTCCCCAAACTTCCTTGGGATTATATTTTCCATAAAGAAGGAAAGGTACTATACCTGTACCAGTACATAAATCTATTACCCTATGCTTTGATTTAACATTGGCAAAATCCGATAATAATACAGCATCTATACCAAATCTAAAAGCTTTTTCTTTCTGTATAATCTTAAGACCTTTTAAATCTAAATCATCAATTCTCTCATCCTTATTTATACTTATATCCATAAATTATAGTTCCTCCAAAATTGTGTCTATATCTTTTAATTCTTTCTTATATTATATCTATATAGTATACACAAAAACTGCTTTTTAGAAAACTTAATTAAATATAAAAAGACTAGAAAGCTCTTTCCTAGTCCATAATACTAATTATAATACTCTTCTTGCACAATAGAATGATGTTATATTACCTACCTTAACTCTATCACCTGGTTGTGGTGCGTGAATATATTGTCCTCCACCTACATAGATACCAACATGGTCTCCACCATAAGTGAACACTAAATCACCTGGTTGTAATTCATCATAAGATACAGGTGACCCAACTTCCATTTGAGTATAAGTAGTTCTTGTTATGTTTAATCCTGCTGCATTTGCATATACATAGCTTGTAAATCCTGAACAATCAAATATATCTGGACCTGCTGCGCCATATACATATTCAGCTCCTATGAAATTATATGCATAGCTCACTATAGAACTTCCATAAGCTGATGATGCAGTTCCTAATGTAATTTCCCCTCTATTTGGAGATGAAATTTGTTGTTGTGCTGCTACCTTAGCTGCTTCTTCTGCTTCTATTATTTCTTCTAATTTAATTGTTCCATAGTATATAGAATCTGATATTTCTTGTTTTACAATTTCACTTTTTATTTGATTATCTCTTATGCTTGTTAATTGATCTATAGCAGATTGTAATTCATTCTTATCATTAGATGTTTCTAATACAGATTGTTGATAAGCTACTAATTTTCTTTCTGATACTGCTAAATAGTTCTTTTCAAATTCTTCTTGTTCTGCATTTAATTGCTCAATAGCATTTTCTTGCTCTGCCTTCTTAGTATTTAACTCAGCTAGTGCTGCTTCGTTTTCTTCTGTAAGCCTAATTACTTCTGCTTTTCTTTCTTCTAATGCAGTTACTTTTTCATTTAAATTTGCTTTCTTTTCTTCTAACTCAGATATAAGTTCTTTATCAATATTAACTATTCTTGTTGTAGAGTCAATTTTACTGATTAATTCATTAAAGCTTTTTGCACTAAATAAAAGAATTAAATAGTTAACTTGTCCACCAGACTTTTGAAACTCTCTAATTCTCTTTCCTAAAACTTCTTCATTTTTTTCTATTTCTGCTTTAGTTGTTTCTATTTCCTTTTCAGTATTTTCAATCTCTATTTTAATTTCTTCAACTTCAGACTTATTATTTTCTATAGTTTCCATTAAGGATTCTATTTCTGCATTTAATGCGTATACTTGCGCTGTTGTTTCATCTATTTTATCTGTCAATTCATCATATCTTGCTTGATTTTCTATCACTTCTTCATTAGGTGTTGCAAAAGTTGGCATTCCCATACCAAATATTAATGTTGCCGTCAATAGTGCCGATAATACTTTTTTCTTCATATTTCACTGGTCTTATGACCTTCCCCCTCTACTTAGTGATTCATTACTATTATATCATTTATGGTAACCCCATTCAATGGTAATTTTTAATATTTAAGGATTAAAGCTATTATAAAAGCATCCTTAATATCACTTTTCTGTCATTTTTCATTTTTACTATTCATATATTTTCATTGATTTTACTTAATCTTATACTTTTTACTTATAAATAATTGAATTATTGTTGTTATAAAAATTGCAATTATGAAAATAATGATTGCTATCCTGCTACTATCCTTATAAAATATTGATACTGTTCCAATAATAGTACCTATAGCCCCTATTGCTATATTTAGAAGCCCATTAACTTTTATGTACTGTTTTTGCTCTTTTGTTGTTCTATTTTCTTTAGTGCTGACATATAAGGCAAAAAAACCCATTAAAACAAATCCTATACTTCCAAATAATATTATAATACTTTCAATTCCCATAGTATTTCTCCTCCAAATCTTCATATATTATTATATATTGTCTCTTTTTAAACAACATATTACGCTATTTTTAAATTTTCTTCAACAATTTTTAAATTACATGTTGACACTTATAATTTTGTGGACTATAATAATAAATGTACTACGGGGTGTGGCGCAGATGGGAGCGCGCGTGGTTTGGGACCATGAGGTCGCAGGTTCGATCCCTGTCACCCCGACCAAGATAGGCTAAAACCTATCTTTTTTTTTGCATTTTATAAAGGAGATTTAATATGGATACAATAAAAGCTGCAATATTTGATTTAGATGGTACACTTGTGGATTCTATGTGGGTATGGGAAAGAATAGATATGGAATTCTTGAAAAAAAGAGGATATACTGTTCCTGAAAATTTAAAAGATAACATAACTCATTTAAGCTTTAAACAAGTAGCCCAATATTTTAAAACCACATTTTCTATTGATGATTCAGTAGAAGCTATAATGGATGAATGGCATGAAATGGCCTATAATGAGTATTCTAATAATGTTTTTCTAAAAGAAGGTGCTATGGAATATTTACATAGCTTAAAAAAAGCTGGCATTAAAATAGCTTTAGCTACAAGTAATTCAAAGCCATTATTAGAAGCTACATTAAAAAACAATGGAATTTATGACTTATTTGACTCTATTACCGTTACAGATGAAGTAAAAAAAGGTAAAGATAATCCAGACATATACCTACTAGCTGCTGAAAAACTTAATGTTAATCCTGTCAACTGTATGGTATACGAAGATATCGTAGCTGCTGTAGGTGGGGCCAAGCTAGCTGGCATGAATGTTACTGCTGTTTATGATAAAGCATCTGAAAAAGATTTAAATATATTAAAAGAAAAAGCTGACAAATACATATATAGCTATAAAGAACTACTATAAAAAGGAGTGCTAAGCACTCCTTCTTTAATTATCAATGATTAACTAAGCTCTTTTAACTTGGTATTTAGCTTCTAATTCTTTCATTAATTGAGCGTATTTGCTTTGTTGAGCTTGTTGCATTAAGTTTCCAATTATTTGTTCTTTAACATCTTCAAATTTAGCTACTGTTGCTTCATTCTTAGATTCTGTTTTTACTAAGTGATATCCAAATTGAGTCTTAACTGGTTCGCTTACAGTGTTTAATTCTAAAGTAAATGCAGCTTCTTCAAATTCTGGAACCATCATTCCTCTACCAAACTCTCCAAGATCTCCACCTTGTTGCCCTGATGGGCAAGTTGAGAATTGTCCAGCAGCTTCTTCAAATGATATTTCTCCATTTGAAATCTTTTCTTTTATTTCTTTTGCTTTTTCTTCTGAATCTACTAATATGTGTTTTGCAGAAACCATTTCTGGTGTTTTAAATTCTTCTTCATGTTCATTGTAGAAAGTTTCTGCATCAGCATCTGTTACAGTAACATCTGATAATACTTTATTGATTGTCATTTGAGTTAATAAATCTCTTTCCATTTGTTCTAATGCTGATTTATACTCTTCAGTCTTATCCAATTCCATTTCAGTTCCTAATTTATTCATTAATTCAAAAGAAACTAATTGTTCTAATAATTGATTTCTTCCCATTTCTGAATCAAAATATGCTCTTTTATCTTGAGGATATCTTGAAATTATTGCCTCTAAATCTTTTTCTGTAATTTCTCTTCCTGCTATAGTTACTAAAACTTTATTATCCATTCTTTTTCTCCTTTTCAACCTAATATGATATAGTTTTCAATATTATATCATACTTTTTTTCTTTTTTTGATAAAAAATGTATTTTATCTTATTTTTTTATGCTTTCCTAAGCGTTAAAAAAAGCACTAACATATGTTAGTGCTTTTACCTGGTGGCTCGACCAGGAATCGAACCAGGGACACGAGGATTTTCAGTCCTCTGCTCTACCGACTGAGCTATCGAGCCACATTACCTGGCAACGTTC
>NZ_MNRT01000028.1:0-29665 GCF_001916075.1 Clostridium sp. 29_15 | reverse complement strand
TATTTAAATTAATAACATAAATTATTGTGAAGTTATATTAAGCTCAACTATAGTTTTCCCTACTTCTGCACCAGTTTCTTTATTATAACCAGTTATAAGTGCTTCACCAATGTAGCTACCTTTTGGTAAAGCTTCTTTAAGTTCAACTTCTTCAATATATTGATTTGGTGCTATTTTAGCTGTTCTTATTAGCTCTTTTCCATCAACAGTTATAACATAATCAATATCATAAGCATTATATCTTGGATTAGCCATAACTAAAAAAGCCTTCTTTCCTTTAAATATTGGATCAGAAGAAATGCTAAAAGAAATACTTGACTCATCTACTTGTCTTTGTAATAATTCTCTTATTTCATCATCTGTCAATCCTGGTTCAGCTCCATCTTCTAAGATATACCCAGAAACACTCGCTCCTCCATTGACTTGTGAATTTTTATCTTTGCTATTTAGAACATAATATATACCTCCTAAACAAGCTAATAAAATCACAATTATCACTATTGATTTTATATGTTTTTTATTCACATAATCACTCCTCTTCTTATTTTTTTATTCAATAAAATCCATAATAAATAAATTTATTATGGATTTTATTTCTTTTAAAACAAGTTTTTATTGCTCTGGTTCACCCGTAACCTTCTTATCTTCATTCATAACCTTTTTAATTCTTAATGTTAATTGGAAATTATTTGAAATAGCTTTAGCTACTTCCTTTTTACCTGCTAAACCTCTTAGTAATATTTTACCCTTTTGAGCATTTTTATCCCCTGCAGATAAAGTTAATAACTTAACTCCTTCTGCCTTTGGTGTTTCTAAATTTTCAGCGTCATATACTCCTGATCCTTTTCCTTCAGCGCCTAAATAAGCAGTATTAGTAGTCCCTTCTCCTTCTAATCTTAACGCAACATCAGCTCTAGTTTTAGATTCTGGTGCTGAAAGTGCACTCTGTGGAACTATGTTTATAGTACCAGTACCACCTTTAGTTCTACTGAAATTTTGAGCATAAACTTCTATTTGTTGAGTTCCTTCATTCTTGACTTCTAAATCTGTCCCTATAAACCCCACTGATTTATTCACTGTAAAACTAGCAGTTGTAGGTACTGTTACTCTAAAAGCTGTAGCTGGCATATTATCTTGTTCATCTGTAACATTCCCAGTAATAGTAACATTTGCTGTTCCATCAGTACTATCTAAATTCTCTACAACAGTAGTGTCAGCAGTAGTGTCAGCAAATGCACTTACTGAAGTTGTAGCAACAACTGCTGCTGCCATCATTAATGATAAAAATTTCTTTTTCATAATTTAAAATCCCCCTAAATGATTTAATTTATTCATTATTTTTAATATTTTTTTGGGTGAGTTTTTCTTTTCCTTTGTTTTCTCTCACCTGTTGACTTAATTATATAATCTTTTTTTTAGTTTTATTAAAACATTCGTTAAATTTTAAAAATTATTCGTAAATTATATTTTTATGTCGTTTTTTGTGTTTTTATTCTTTTATTAAAAATAATTCCCGAAAAAATATAATCATTCATGTTTGCAATTATATTCCTTCGGGAATTATCATAATATGTAATTTTATATTATATGTACTTTTATATTAATTTGAATTTTTCACTTACAGCTTCAAATTTACTTTTGCTCACTGGAAGCTCTATTTTATTTTTTAATATGGCACTTTTCTTAGTTAAAGTTACTATATTATTTATATTAACTATGTAAGATCTATGACATCTTACAAATTCTTCTCTAAATTCTAATACTTTTTCCATATCACCAATTTTACTTTTAATAGTAATAATTTCATTATCATAATGAATATCCACATAATGGTCAAAGGCTGAAATGAAAATTATCTTATTTATATCAACTTTTATTTGATCTCTTCCTTTTGAAAAAACTAAATATTTGGCATTACTTGAATTTTCTTTAATCTTTTCCGAAGAAATATCTAAACATTTAAATAAAGCTTCTTCTTTCACAGGCTTTAATAAATAATTAAGAGCACTTACATTATAACCTTCTAATGCATGTTCTACTTCTGCCGTTATAAATATAATTAGAATATCTTTATCTTGCTTTCTTATTTCTTTCGCTAATTGTACTCCCGACATTCCTCTCATATTTATATCTAATAACACTAAATCAAAATCACAATCTTCAGGCCATTTAAATAGAAACTCTTCTCCACTTTCAAATCCTTCTATGTCAATAGCTTCTTCTCTTTCATTTGCCCACTTAAGCACTTGATTCTCAAGTACTTGGTATTGTAATTTACTATCTTCACATATTGCAATTCTCATTTTTTCTCCTAACTTAATCTTTTTTAAATTGTATTTATCACTATAACAATATTAAATAACATTAAATACAGTATTTATTACAATATTCTATCACTTTTAAATTGTTTTTTCTATACTTTCTTTATTATTTTTTAAATTTTATTATATTATCCATTATAATTTACTTTCCTATTTATAATAATTACTTTTTACTTCTTCTTTATCTATAAATGAACTCCACCTCCGTTTTCATTAAATTTCATAATATTTTTATAATTTAAGTTAAAGATAAATTTGTTTCTAATCAAGTTTATGTTATACTATTAGAAGAATTCAAGAAGTTAATTATAAAGTTAATAACTTGTTAATAATGTAAATATAATATTTAGGTGGTGAGGAAAATTAGTATTAAAACAATTATCAGTATATTATCGGCAAAATTTACACTTTTCTTAACAAAAACTATTTTAAAAGGTGGAACTACTTTTCCTGGTAGAGTTGCCCTAAAAATAGATAAAAATATTTTATCTAAAATTTCAAAAGGATATAAGGTAATTTTAGTAACAGGTACAAATGGTAAAACAACAACCACAAGCATGATTTATAACATTATAAAGGAAAGCGGACATCCTGTTATTACAAATAACACTGGAGCTAACCTTTTTCCTGGTATTGTTACTACCTTTGTAGATAGCTTTAAGTTTGGTAGCAAAGTAAAAGATAACTACGCTGTTATTGAAGTTGACGAAGCTAATTTAAAATATATAACAGAATATATAACTCCTGAAGTTATCACTGTTACTAATTTATTTAGAGATCAATTAGATAGATATGGCGAAGTATATACTACCTTAAATAAAATTTTAGAAGGAATTTATAATGTTCCTGAAACTACTCTTGTTTTAAATGGTGATGAGTCTTTGCTTGGGAAATTAGACTTAAAAAATCCTGTTCATTTCTATGGATTTGACAAATCCGTTAATGATAATAAAACCATTGAAATTAATGCAGATGCTAAGTTCTGCAAATTCTGTAAAACACCATATGAGTACAATTTTGTTACATACAATCACTTAGGAGATTTTTATTGTCCAAATTGTGGTTATAAGCGTTCAGATTTAATGTATGCTGTTACAGATATCATAGATATAAATGCTGATAAATCAACTGTTAAATTTAATGATTTAGAAGTATCTATAAATCAATCTGGTACTTATAATATTTATAATGGATTGTGTGCATACTCTATTGCTAAGGAATTAGGTATAGATGATTCAGCAATTAAGAAATCTCTTGAAAATCAATCTTCAAGCTTTGGTAGACAAGAAACCATTAATATAGAAGGTAAAGACGTGAAAATATTCTTAGTAAAAAATCCAGCAGGTTATAATCAGTCTTTAGATACAATCTGCTTAAATAAAGAAAAATTTGCAGCGGCTTTCTTATTAAATGATAATTATGCTGATGGACAGGATGTTTCTTGGATATGGGATGTTGATTTTGAAAAGCTTACTGAAACAAACATAGATGAAGTTTATATTTCAGGATTAAGAGCTTATGATATGGCCGTTAGATTAAAAACAGCTGGTTTAAATCTTAATAAATTTGTCATAGAGGAACAATACGAAGCTTTAACTGAAGCAATAAAAAATGGTAGCTGTGACAAGCTATATATTCTAGCTACGTATACTGCTATGATTAATTACAGAAAATATCTACACTCTAAAGGCTATATAAAAAATCTTTGGTAATTGGGAGGACTAGCTATGGATTTAAATATTTGTCACCTTTATCCTGATTTATTAAATGTATATGGTGATGTAGGAAACATATTAATTTTAAAGCATCGTGCCGAGCTTAGAGGAATTAAAGTAAATATTCTTAATAATTCCTTAAATGATGCTTTTGATGTTGACAATTATGATATAGTACTATTTGGAGGCGGACAGGATTTTGAACAATCAATAGTATCAAATGATTTAAGTGGTGCTAAAAAAGATGCGTTAGAAAAATATATTGAAGCTGGAAAAGTACTTATTGCAATTTGTGGTGGATATCAATTGCTTGGTCAGTATTACACTGCTCCAAGTGGAGAAAAAATAAATGGTTTAGGTATCTTAGATATCTATACTGAAAGTGGAGACACGCGTTTTATCGGCAATACAGTTATATATAATGAAGATTTTAACGAGTATTATGTTGGTTTTGAAAATCACTCAGGCCGTACTGAAATAAATGGTTTAAAGCCTTTAGGAAAATGTATCCATGGATATGGAAACAATGGAAGTGATGGATATGAAGGTTGTATTTATAAGAATACTTACTGTACTTACTTCCATGGTTCTCTTTTAGCAAAAAATCCTGAGCTTGCAGATAGATTCATTTCTACTGCTCTATCATTAAAATATGGTAAAGAAATAACTCTTGAACCTTTAGATGATAGCTTTGAAATTAAAGCTAAAGAGTACATGATTAATAGGCTTAATAATAAATAAATTACTTATATAGAACGGGGATTTTAAAAATGAGAAAAAAATTTATTAAATCAATTGCACTGTCGCTTCTTGTAGCTATTACTTTACCATTTTCAGTTAATGCAAAAGCAGCTGAACCAGATATATTAGGAGTCTCTGCTTTAGTTATGGATATGGACACTGGAGAAGTAATCTACTCTAAAAATGCAGATGATGAACGTTCTCCTGCAAGTACAACAAAACTACTTACTTCTTTAATCTTTGCTGAAAACAAAAAGAAAAGTGATTTAATAGCTTATACTAATAATTCAGCAAACCTTACTGAAACCTCTCTTAATGGTTTTATTAGTGGTGGTGTTAAAGCTGGTGATACAATTTCTGCTGATGATGTAATGAAAGCTGTTATGATTTTTTCAGCTAATGATGCTTCTGTTATGATGGCTGAATCTGTAGCTGGAAGTGTTGATGCTTTTTCTAATATGATGAATGAAAAAGCTAAAGAATTAGGTGCTACTCATTCTAACTTTATTAATCCAAATGGATTAGAAATTAATAGTACTACTCATAATGTAACTACAGCTTATGACTTAGCTCTTATTGCAACGGAAGCTTTCAAATCTGACTGGATAAAAAATGTTATGGCTGAAAAGTCAACAAGTGTATCTGTAGATGGTACTACTATCTTAATCGACACAAGAAATAAAATTTTAGGTAAAGATGGAAATGTTGGTGGTAAGACTGGTACTGAAGATCAAGCTGGTCATTGCTTCGTAGGATACTTCCAAAAAGATGGTAGAAATTTAGTTACTGTTGTTTTAGGATCTGAATATGGTGTTGATGGAACTAACGTATTTAATGATACTTTATCAATTGCCAATTACGGATATACTGCTAAGGAAAGTCTTTATAAAGAAGCTGGTAGTGAAGTTGGTACTGTAACTTTAAACTATAAATTATTTAGATTCTTTGGGCCTACTAAAGAAGTAACAGCTCCAATAGTTCTTTCTAAAGCTATTAACTTATATAATAATGATTTTAATAATGATCATGCTGAAATATTATATAAAGGTGAAGAAACTAATGCTTGGAAACTTACAGGAAACAAAACTGTTAATTTAACATTAAAGGTAGGACAATTTGAAGAAACTGTTGAAGGAACTATTACTCTAACAACTGGCGATTTATTAAAGGCTAACCTTCCTCTATATGGTGCTGCTTTATTATTTACAGTAATAGTTATTGTACTAGTTGTAGTTCTTATTAAACTTATAAACATGAATAAAAGAAAAAGCAGAAGAAATAGATATTATAGATAATCATTAATTGACAGTTAAATTTGTAATTAGGGAAAGGAATCTCACTAAGGTGGGATTTCTTTTTTTATAAATTTATCATTTATCATTGATAATTCATAATTAAGTAAAAGTGTGCTATAATCTAAAGGAAATTTACACGAGAGGATTTAATAAATGATGAATGAAAAAGTTGACTTAAAAGGAAGCGTAATTTTAAACCCTGTTCCTGTAGTAATGGTTACTTCTAGAGGTAAGGACGGTAAAGACAATGTATTTACAGTAGGCTGGGTTGGAACAGTATGTACTAAACCACCAATGCTTTCTATTTCTGTTAGACCTGAACGTCTTTCACATAAATACATATCTGAAACCATGGAGTTTACTGTTAATATGCCTACTTCTAAGCTTACAAAAGCTGTAGATTATGTTGGTGTACGTTCAGGAAAAACCGTTGATAAAATAAAAGAAATGAACTTTACCATGAAAGAAGGAACTAATGTAAGCTCACCTTATATCGATGAATGTCCTGTATCCATTGAATGTAAAGTAAAGACAGTACTTCAGCTTGGTACTCATGATTGCTTTATTGCTGAAGTGGTTGGTTCACATGTGAATAAAAATTTATTTGATGAAAAAGGTAAGATTCATCTTGAAAAAGCTGATTTAATTTCTTACTGTCATGGAGAGTACTTTAAGATGGATACTAATCCATTAGGCTCTTTTGGATATTCTGTAGCTAAAAAGAAAAAAGCTTTACAAAGCAAATCAGTTAAAGCTAAAAAAGATACACCTACAACTAAATCAAAATCAAGTAAATCTAAAAAATCTTTTAATAAGAAAGGAAGATAATTAATGTATATACTTTCATATACCATTCCATATAAAGATTTAGATATGGCTATGGAAAAATTACAAATACATAATATATATAACGCCTTTTACGAAGCACCTTTAGAAATTACTACTGATGATTATGGTTATGGCTATATAGAAAAAGATGATGAAGATATCACTTTAAAAGTTACAATGGATGATACTGAAGGAGAATTAAATGAATTTATAGAGCTTGTAGATTCAATCCTTGGTGTTAAGCATATTGGATTAGAGGAAAATACTAATGATTATACTACCTTTGAATTCCCAGCCATTCATATTGATGATACTTGGGTTATTGCCTCTCCTGAAGAAGAATATCCAAATAAAAATAAAATAAATTTTATCTCCCAAGGTGCCTTTGGAACTGGTCTCCACGAAACAACACAAGATATTCTTAGACTTATTTTGAATAAATTAGAGCTAAAGGATAAAACTGTTTTAGATATAGGTACTGGTTCTGGTATACTTTCCATTGCTGCTTCATTTACTGGAGCTAAAAAAGTTGATGCTGTAGACATTAGAGATATTACCGATGAAGTTGAACTAAATGCCTCATTAAATAACATTACTAATATAAAAGCTATTGTTGGAAATATTTTAGAAGATGAAAGTCAAATTGATGAATTCTATGACTGGATATTTATTAATATCGGTGGTGAAGAAACTAAGATGTTTATGGAATTTATCAATAATCATTTAAATAAAAATGGTAATCTTTTAGTTTCTGGCCTTGTTGAATGGAGCTTTGATGAAGTGAAGGCTAATGTTGAAAAATATGGCTTTAAATTTATAGAAAAGTATCAAACTAATGAATGGTGTACTGCAACATTTAAAAAATCTAAGTAATATTTATAAAGATAGATGTGGCATTTTAATTAAGCCACATCTATCTTTATATATTTTCCTCTTCACCATATAAATATTTATACATTTTATAACTCACTTTTATTTTATCTACATACTTTTTAGTTTCAGCAAATGGTATATTGTATAAGGTTTCTCCATCCTTTGAATATTCGCCATCCTTTAGCCATTCATTGACATTTCCACTGCCTGCATTGTAAGCTGCCAGTGCTGTATCTACATTGCCAAACTGTTCTATGAGATTATTTAAATACCAACAACCCATCATTATGTTTATTTCTGGGTTGTACAGCATATGAGGAAGAAAATAGCTTATTTCTACATTAGATGATATCCACTGTCCTGTACTGTCCATAATCTGCATTAAGCCCTTAGCACCTTTACTTGATGTTGAATCTTCCTTAAACTTACTTTCAGTTTTTATTACTGATAAAACAAGTAAAGGATCTAAATTATATTCATTGCTATACTTTTCTACATATTCTTTATACTCATAGGGATAAAGATATTTCTTCATACCTTGTTGGATTCCTAAAAAAGCAAGCAAAACTAAAAGTAAAAATGCTATAATTTTTTTTAAATTCATTATCTCTACCTACTTCAAATTACTATTTAAAAAATCAATAAGCAGATCAACCTGTTCCTTAGTTTTAGGTAATATATCATTATTTTCAATGATTATATTGGCAAAATCTTTTTTTCTTTCCAGTGGCATTTGAGAGTTAATTCTATTTATAGCTTCTTCTCTAATCATACCATCTCTTGCCCTTACTCTTTGGATTTGAGTATTTTGATCTACCCAAACTAAGATAACATAATCTACTTCCTTATGCAAATCATTTTCTATTAAAGTAGGTGCATCTAAAATTAATATTTTTGTTCCTTTCTTCTTATGGTTATCCATGCTTTCAAAGATTTCACGCTTTATATAAGGCATTATTATCTCTTCATATTTTTTTCTTTGCTTTGGAAATCTAAATATGTGATTACCAAATTCTTTTCTTCTAAATTCCCCTCTCCAGTCAAAGAATCCAGCACCAAACTCAACTTTAACTCTTTCTAAAATTTCAGGATATTTTTTTAAAACATCTCTTGCAATAATATCTGCATCAATAATTTCAAATCCTGCTTCTTTAAGCATAAATGATACTGTACTTTTTCCTGAACCAATTCCTCCAGTTAACCCTATTGTTATCATAAGCTACCTCCTCCTATTTTGCTTCATACCAATTTTTACCTAAGTTCACATCAACATCTAGTGGAACAGATAGCTTAAATACATTTTCCATTTCTTCTATAACTAAAGTCTTTACTTTTTCTAATTCATTTGGCTTAACATTTAGTATAAGTTCATCGTGTACTTGAAGTATTATTTCACTAGCTAATCCTTCTTTTTTTAATCTTTCGTACACTTTCACCATGGCAAGCTTTATTATATCTGCTGCACTTCCTTGTATTGGAGCATTCATAGCAAGTCTTTCACCTAAAGATATCACTATCTTATTAGATGATTTTATCTCTGGAATAAATCTTCTTCTATTTAAAAGTGTCAATACATATCCATCTTCTTTAGCACTATCTATGGCACCTTGTAAGAAATCTTTAATCTTTGGATATCTATCAAAATATATTGCCATATATTCAGCTGCTTCTTTTCTGCTTATTTTTAAATCCTGAGAAAGACTAAAATCACTTATTCCATATACTATACCAAAGTTTACAGCCTTAGCTCTACTTCTCATAAGAGATGTTACTTCTTCTACTGGAACTTTAAATACTTCTGATGCTGTCTTTGTATGAATATCACTATGATGCTTAAATGCATCTATCATATTAGCATCATCTGACATATGGGCTAATACTCTTAGCTCTATTTGTGAGTAGTCACAAGAAAGTAATATATCACCTTTTTCCTTAGGTATAAATACCTTCCTTATTTCTCTTCCCATTTCATATTTCACTGGTATATTTTGAAGATTTGGTTCTGTGCTGGATAATCTTCCTGTAGTTGTTACTGTTTGATTAAAACTTGAATGTATTCTTCCATCAACATCAATAACATTTTTTAATCCTTCAACATAAGTTGAATTTAATTTTGTTATTTGTCTGTAATAAATTATTTTTTCAATGACAGGATGCTTATCTTTTAGCTTTTCTAATACATCTGCATTAGTGGAATAACCTGTCTTAGTTTTCTTTATAACTGGAAGGTCTAATTTTTCAAATAATATCTTTCCAAGCTGTTTTGGTGATGATATATTAAACTCTTCTTCACAAAGATCATAAATTTCTTTTTCAGTATTCTTTATTTCTTCTTTGAACTTTACTGCCAAGCTTTCAAGTATTTCTTCATTAACATTAAACCCCACTACTTCCATACTTGATAATACACCTATAAGTGGATGTTCAACATTATAATAAAGTTCTTCCATACCTTCTTCTTTTATTCTACCTTTTAAATAAACATATAGCTCACTTAAATATTTAATTGCTGATGATGTTTTTTCATCTATATTTTTTTCTAAGTATTCATTAATAAGTTCATTTAAATTATATTTATCTCTTGCTGAATCTATTAAATAAGCAGCAATAGCACTATCAAAATCAAAACCATTAACTTGTGTACCATCTTTGCTTAGTGCCTTTAGTAAATTCTTACCATCATGAATAACTTTCTTTATGTCATCATTTTCCATAAATTCTTTTAACAGAAGATTAGTTTCTGATATATTTTCTTCATATAAACTAGATAAATCTATTTTTACACTTTCATCTCCATTACAAATGTACATATTCTCTACTCTTATTTTTGAATACACATTAGAGTTAGATGTTTCATAAGTAATATATATTCTTTCCTTAATAGTTTTTATGAAACATTTAAAATCATCTAATTTATCAATTACTTTAATTTCTTCTTCATCACTAGCTATATCATCTATATTTTCAATACCTAAAACTTCTAAAAGACTACTTAAATTAAGTTCTTTAAATATCCTCGTTAGCTCCTCTTCATTATAATCTTTACTATCATTAACTAAAGTAATTCCTTCTTCATTACCATTTACAGAAATAAGTTTTTTATTTAAAAGTACACTTTCTTTATTTTCTTCAATGACTTTTTTTATTCTACTAGAATTAATTTTTTCACAGTTTTCTATTATACCTTCCAGTGAGCCATAAGTTTTTATTAAGCTTAAAGCTGTTTTTTCGCCCAAATAATTACTATCCATAAGTGCTAGTACATCAATATATTGCATTGGCTCTATACCATATGCTTCTATAAATTTTTCTTTATCATAGATATTTAAACTATTTATTCCTGATTCCACATATATTACTTTTACATTATCATCAATTAATTGTAATAATGTCTTATTTGATGTAGCTATGTATATTTCCATTGATTTTTTTCTACCATCATTTACAAGAGATGTAATTGTCTTAGATACATCTATATCATCTTCTTCATATATAACAGCTGAAGCATTTTCTAAAATTTCTTTTATATATGGTTTTTGTTCACAAAGGACTTTTGGAATATTTTCTCCTATACTATTTAAAACTGATGCCATTAAATTAGGTTGTATTTTCTTTTTTATATGAAAAAGCATCTTAGTAAATCCATATATGGCATTGGTATATAAGCTTTCTTCATTGCTCATATTAGGTATTGCGTAAAATGCTCTTTTCATTAGACTTTCAGAATCTATAATCAATAATTTTTCCATATAATCCTCCATCTTTTTATACTATTCTTTCATTATATATAACTATCCATATATTTGGAAAATAACACCTTAAAATATACTTAAGTCAAACTCTTCCGATAAATCCTTTAATATACGAAGACCACATACACTATTTCCTTTTGCATCTAAAGCTGGTCCATATAATCCTATACCATATCTTCTTGGAACAGTGGCAAGAACTCCTCCACCTACACCAGATTTAGCTGGAATACCCACATGTATAGCAAATTCTCCTGATGCATCATACATTCCACATGTCACCATGATTGTTTTAACTATTCTACATATATCTCTAGACATTAAAACTTCATTGCTCCAAGGCGTTACCCCATCATTAGCTATAACAGCACCAAATCTAGCTAAATCTCTTGCTGTTGCTTCAATGGAGCATTGTTTAAAGTATAAATCAAGTACTTCTTCCACGTCTCCTTCTAAGGCTCCTGTACTCTTCATATAATATGCTAAAGCTCTATTTCTATCTCCTGTAGCTTTTTCATTTAAATATATCTCTTCGTTTATACCTATATGAGGATTGTTGGTAGCTCTTCTCATGAAATTTAAAATTCTTTCTAATTTCCTTTCTTGAGTCTCTCCAAATATTAATGATGTAGTTACAATGGCCCCTGCATTGATCATTGGATTATACGGCCTATTTTCTATGGCTGCCTCTAAATTAACTATACTGTTAAATCCCATTCCTGTAGGCTCTACATTTACTTTGCTGAAAACATTAGTTCTTCCATTATCATTTAAAGCAATTATTAAGCTAACTACCTTAGAAATACTTTGTATAGTAAATTTAACATCGCTATCGCCAGCCCAAAACTCATATTTATCTTTTAAATCCACAACACATATCCCTACTGCTTCTGGATTTGCTTCCATAAGTGCAGGTATATATGAAGCTAATTTTCCTTCCTTTGCATGAACTTTATTCTTTTCTACCAAACTTTCTAATAACTTTTTCATTTGTCTTTCCTTCCCTATATCTTATTTAATTTAATTATAGTTGTTATTTAATTTTTTATCAATGATACTATCTATTTATTCTTTTTAATATTTATTAATTGGCTAAAAATTTATAACATTATATATACATATTATGGTATACTTATTTATATTTTATTTAAAATAAGCTTAGAGGTGTTTAATATGAATATTGAATTATTAAAAAAATATGCCAAACTTGCAGTGGAAATGGGTGTTAACTTACAAGAAAATGATACTCTTTGTATTAATAGTCCTATTGAAACTGCTGAGTTTGCAAGATTTATTGCTGAAGCAGCTTATGCTGTAGGCGCTAAAGATGTTATTGTAAACTATAATGATGCAAAACTTAACAAAATAAGATTATCAAATAATTCTGTAGCTACTTTATCTAACTTACCTGAATGGTTTGGTGAGACATATAACTATTATGCTAGAAACGGTGCATGCTTTATTTCTATCTCTGCCTCCGATCCTGATGCCTTTAATGGTGTACCTATTGAAAATATAGCTGCTTACTCTAAAGCAAGAAGTATAGCTTTAAAAGAATATTCTGAAGCAGCAACAGCTAATAAAGTTAGATGGTGTGTATTATCTTACCCTACTCTTGCATGGGCTAAGAAGGTTTTCCCAGATGTAAATGATGATGAAGCTTTAAAGAAATTAGGAGAAGCTATAATTAGTGCAGTTAGAATAGATGCTGATGATCCAGTTGAAGCATGGAATAAACATAATACTAATCTTGCCAAAAATCTTGATTTTATGAACAATCATAACTTTAAATCTTTACATTTAAAAAGTAGCAATGGTACTGATTTAACTGTAGAACTTCCTGAAAATCACTATTGGGCTGGTGGAGAAGAAGCTGATACAAAAGGCATCTTATTTAATGCCAATATGCCTACAGAAGAAGTATTTACTTTACCTAAGAAAACTGGCGTTAATGGTATAGTATTTTCTTCAAAACCACTTAGCTACAATGGTAATTTAATTAATGATTTTTCAATAACTTTTAAAGATGGAAAAGCTGTTGATTTTGATGCTAAGGAAGGAAAAGAAGTATTATCTCAACTTCTTGACACTGATGAAGGTGCAAGATATTTAGGTGAAATAGCCTTAGTTCCTTTCGACTCACCAATATCAAATTCTAACTTAATATTCTACAATACGTTATTTGATGAAAATGCAGCTTGTCACCTTGCTTTTGGTAGGGCTTATCCATGTATAAAAAATTCTGAAGATTTAAGTGAAGAACAATTAAAAGAAATTGGTGTTAACGATTCATTAATCCATGTAGACTTTATGATTGGAACAGCTGATTTAGAAGTAACAGGTTATACTAATGATGGAACAGAGGTTTCTGTATTTAAAAATGGTAATTGGGCATTTTAGAAAATGGTTTCCACTCACCAATGGTAACACTAAGTTAATGATTAAACTTTTCATATAACTGGTATAAAAACAATGAAAAAGTGGATGTCGCACTAAAATTTTTATACACAATATATTGTAGTATTTATTCTTAATGCCACATCCCCTTTTATTTCAGTAATTACAGTAATTTTTCCAATCTTTCTCTTATAGCTTTAATAAATCCTTCTGTATCAGTAACTTTTACATCCTTTAGATCTGTAAGAAGTGCCAAATCTTTAGTCATGACACCGTCATTTATGGTATCAATAGATGCTTTTTCTAAATTATGTGCAAAGGTAACAAGCTCTTTTAATCCATCCATTTCTCCTCTTTTCCTTAAAGCACCGCTCCAAGCAAAAATTGTAGCTATAGAGTTAGTGGAAGTGCTTATTCCCTTTAAATAATTATAATAATGTCTTTGTACAGTACCATGAGCTGCTTCATATTCATAATATCCTTCTGGTGAAACAAGAACGGAAGTCATCATGGCTAGTGAGCCAAAAGCTGTTGCTATCATATCACTCATTACATCACCATCATAATTTTTAAGTGCCCAAATAAATCCACCTTTTGACTTTATAACTCTTGCAACTGCATCGTCAATTAAAGTGTAAAAATACTCTATTCCAAGGCTATTAAACCTTTCTTTATATTCCTTTTCATAAATTTCTGCAAATATATCTTTAAAAGTATGGTCATATTTTTTAGAAATTGTATCCTTGGCAGAAAACCATAAATCTTGTTTAGTATCTATGGCATAATTAAAACAACTTCTAGCAAATCTTTCTATGGAATCTTTCTTATTATGCATTGCCATAACAATTCCTTTTTCATGAAAATCATGGATAAGTTCTTCACTTACTTCTCCATTATTATCTTCAAATACAAGTTTTGCCTTGCCAGAGCCTGTAATTTTCATCTCTACGTCTTTATATATATCACCATAGGCATGTCTTGAAATGGTTATTGGCTGTTGCCATGTTCTAATATATGGCTTGATAGACTTTATAATTATGGGACTTCTAAATACTGTTCCGTCTAAAATAGCCCTTATTGTTCCATTGGGACTTTTCCACATCTCTTTTAAGTTATATTCTTTTACCCTATCTTTATTTGGAGTTATTGTGGCACATTTGACACCTACACCATATTTTCTAATGGCTTTAGCAGCTTCTACAGTAACTCTATCATCTGTTTCATTTCTATGTTTTAATCCTAAATCATAATATTCTGTTTTCAGTTCTATAAAAGGTTCTAATAGTTCTTCTTTAATGATGCCCCATATTACTCTAGTCATTTCGTCTCCATCCATTTCCACCAATGGATTAATCATTTTTATTTTGCTCATAAATACACCCCCTTATTTCCTTTATTATACAATTGTTTTATGATATTATCAAAATTTCCCTTAATATTTTTATTCCATCAATAGCTTTTAAATTTGCTATAAAGCAAAAAAATCAGCTTTTCAGCTGATTTTACTATTTTACATCTTTATAATCTACATCAATTATTTCTCCATCTTCTGAATCAAATGGGCTTTCTTCCTCTGATGGTTTTGTTGTATATACGCTTCCTTGTTCATGTTTTTCTTTCTTATAATCCAATGTACCTTTAATCTTTCTATATATAAAAATTATTAAAGCAGCTATTAATACATATGGTAACATAAAACTTACAAATTTAAATACTAAAACTAATATAGCTATAGTTGTTGCTAAATATAATATACTTCTTAAACTTCCATTCATTAAAATAACCTCAACTCTCCATTTTTTCTTATCTGTTGAATATATTATACTACCTTAGTCCACATTTTGCAATATAAGTTATTAATTATTTTTAAAAATGGTTTTTTATATCATTTAACATGGTGTTGTTATAAATATAGTAAAATTTACTTAAGCATAGTATTCTATAAGACTTTTTAAAAATAAAAAAGCTTCTACTGGGTATTTTCCTATAGATGTTTCACCTGCTAATAAAAAACCATTTATTCCATTTACCATAAAACTAAATATACTTTCTACTTCTGTATATTTTGCTCTATTACCTTTAATCATGCTATCTAATAAATGAGTTGCCATAATTATTTTATCTTCATAACCTTTTTCTTTTAGCTTATTTATCGCTATATATTGATTTTTCACAGCATCTTCAATTCCACACTCTGGCATTAAATCTCCTCTTGCAATAATAATTTCATCTACAATATCACAAATTTTTTCTATACTGTTAATGCCTTTTTCAGTTTCAATTTTACCATAATATAATATCTCCTTGTTCCTTTTATTATTTTTTTCCACAAATTCTTTTAGCTCTATAATGTCTTTTTCACTCTCTACATAAGATTGACAAAAACTATCCAATCCGTGATTTAATCCCCAAATTATACTCTCTTTATCTAATATGCTTAATCCAGGGTCATCTATGATTAATTCAGGAATATTACATCCTTTTCCACCTCTAATTATCCCTTCATTTAGTACTCTTGATTTAATTATACCTTTACTTTGGTCTAAAACTTCAAAATTCATGGTATCATCTTTCATAGATATTTTATTTATTTTATTTTTATTTATATTACTACTATTAATATTAAGTGGAATTAAACTCTTTAAAAGCCTTTCATCTTTTAATAAATAATCATACATATCTTCTCCACAAAAATATACTATATCTTCCATATGTATCTTATATGTTGAGAAAACTTTTTCACTTACTCTTACTTTACGTCCTCTTAAATCTCCAATTATTTCAACCTTGTTATTAATATTTCGTACTTCTGATACTATCTTATGAAATTCTTCATCATGAAAATGTGAAAAATTTAGTCTAATGCTTTCTAATCCTGAGGTAATTAACTGTTTTAAGACCTGACTTTTCATGGAGCTTGGCCCCATAGTAGCTATAATTTTCATCATAACCTCTTTATCGTATTATTCTATTTAATTTTATTAATTTTATTTTTTTTTATTACTTTTATGTGCACATTTTATATAATCTCAACATATTATATTAACAAATAACATAATTTTCTTATGTTATTTACGGATATTTAATTTAGGATGTGATATTTTGAAAAAGTTCACAATAAAAGTTTTAGTCACATTATCTAAATTAAATAACGCAGCAAAAATCTTATTGATATTAGCTACTGTTTGTTTAATTCAAACTATCTGTGTAATGTTATTTAATTTAGAAGGTTCCTCCCCTTCTGAAGTTACCATTCGTTCAACTATGTCATCAATTTTTGGATATTTTTTTGGACAACAGTGTAAAAATCACTTTAATATAGTTAATTATAATAGCCAAATATACTTTGCAGGGTTTATATCTTTTATAACTTTAGGGGCAGTAATTTTAATGACTTGGCTTCCTATTAATCAAAATACACCAGCAACAGCCGATATAAGAAATCTTTTATTAACCACAGTAGGTTTTCTTATATGCATGGTTAAACAAGTTGATGAATAACATCTCAAAAAATCGTAAAAAGGAGCTATACTAAATGCAAGGTATAGCTCTTTTCATTAACTAAAATAAATCTGTTCTAAATATACTTAATGTTTAATAAATATAAATAGAACTTTTATTATGGAGGATACAATGAAATATATAAAATTAATATTTACAATTTTCATTTGTTTTATTTTATGTGGTTGCTTTTTAGATGATCCTAAATATATAACTTTTGAAACTAAACCTACTACATACTATTATTCAGATGAATTATATAGCAAACTTAAGGAAAATCCTTCATTTACATTGCAAGTATTTGATTGTATTTTATATAAATATTATGATGTACCAGTGGATGATTATGATATTGTTGAATCCTTCCTTACTTCTTTGCACACAGAAAACTATTTATTAGAACTTCCTGATGAATTTAAAGAAAACAAACAACAATATAGGCTTATTATTTCCTTCGGTAGTTCAAAATATATTATTAATGCCTATTCTCCAGATTTAGATACAATCCATCCTTACGATGGTTCATTTCAAGAAGATATTATTGACAGCACAAAGAATGTTGATGCACGTAATAATATTTATGATTTTTGCGTATATGTCATAAATAAAGCACAAAGTAATTAATTTTCAATTGATTTTATTTCTTCTAAGAGCTCAAAGGCTCTTTTATTTTTTAAAGGATGAATTGCATATGGAGCTATTTCACAAAGAGGCTCTAAAACAAATTCTCTTAAATGCATCAATGGATGAGGAAGAACTACAAACTCATCATTACTTACTAAATCATCAAATAATATTATATCTAAATCTATTGTTCTTGGTCCCCATTTAATTTCTCTTTTTCTCTCTAAGATACTTTCAACTCTTAAAAGTTCAGCCATTAATTCCTTTGGCTTTAAATATGTTTCCACTTCTATTACGGCATTTAAAAAGTCTTCTTGATCTTCTTTGCCCCATGGCTTAGTTACTAAAAGTTTTGATTCTTTTGTAACCTTTGTTCCTTCTAGCTCATTAATTTTTTCTATGGCACTTCTAATATATTGCTCCTTATTACCTATATTACTACCTAATGCTATATAAGCTTTATGGCGAGCAATTGTAGTTTCCACTGCTGCATAGTCTAAATGTCTTGATATTGGAGCCCATGGTTTCTTTAATGATATCTTTACTTCCTTTACTACTTCATAAGTGTCAAGCACATAGGCTCCTACTTTATATACTAAAGTTTCTAATAAGTCACAAACCTCTTCTTTAAATACTTTTTCTACATTATGACATAACTCTCCATAATGGACTGAAGCGCTTAAATCTCCATCTTTAGCAGCTTTGTGAAAGTCTAAAGATAATTCTAGTGATAATATAAATTTCTGCCCTAAAGTTTTTTCTTCTTGAAACACTCCATGATTGGCAAAAATCTCTATGTTTTTTAAATATATTTTATCCATTTCTCCTCCTTACTTTGCTTTAAGGATTGTATCTGTCATCATACATACCCTCTTATTTTGTAAAACATCATGAACTCTAATTATTTCACAACCAGCCATTATTCCTATTACTGTGGTGGCAAGAGTTCCTTCTAATCTTTCATCTACTGGTAAGTCCAATGCCAAACCTATCATTGACTTTCTTGAAGTTGCAAGAAGTACTGGATATCCCATATCCTTAATCCATTTTAAGTTATTCATCACCATCAGATTTTCTTCATATGTCTTAGCAAAACCTATACCTGGATCTAAAATTATATTTTCTTTCTTTACCCCTGCTTCTAAAGCAATATTTATACTTTCTTCTAAATCACTGATGAATTCTTTTTTTAAATCAACATATGGCTTAGCTATTCTATTGTGCATTAATATGCAAGGAACATTATACTTAGCTGCTATCTTTGCCATAGCCTGATCCTTTTTAAAGCCCCACACATCATTGATTATATCTGCACCAGCTTTTATGGCTGCTTCTGCTGTAGCACTATTATAAGTATCAATGGAAATAACTACATCCATTTCTTTTCTTATAGCTTCAATAACTGGAACAACTCTACTTATTTCCTCTTCAATGGAAACAATTTTTGCACCTGGTCTAGTAGATTCTCCACCAATATCAATAATATCTGCTCCTTCAGCCACCAGCTTTCTCACTTGTATTAATGCATCATCTATTTCATTGAATTTTCCTCCATCAGAAAACGAATCTGGAGTAACATTAAGTATTCCCATAATATATGTTCTTTCACCAAAGTTAAATTCAGTATTTCTAATTTTCAAAACTTTTCCCCCTAAACCTTAGTACTTTATCTCTAAATTTCTTTTTTCTAAAGTCCAATTGCACTCCTTGGCAGCTCTACATTTATAACATGCCCTTGAAAGCTTATCGCTTTTATAAATAATAGCGTTTAAATCATTACTTTCACAATTTCGATGATTTATAATTGCTTCTAAAATCATTGTTTTTTCTTCTTCTTTAAAATCTACATCCTTAAGGATTTCTTTAGCTATATTAAAACTTGCAATATGATGACCAATTCCTTTTTCATACTGCTCTACCCTACCAATATCATGTAAAAGGCCAATGGCATAAATAACTTCCTTTGAATAATGTAAATTTTTTTCTAAAACCATCATATAAGCTATTCTAGACATATCTAAAAAATGTTCTAGGTTATGTCTACAAAATTCTCTTTTTTCTTCATATGCTTCTAACTTATTTAAATACTCCTTATAAAGAATATTATTAAATATCTTATTAACTCTTTCCATAAATCTACCTACTTTTGTAATAGCATCATAACTTCTCTTCTTAATGTAGCATCTTCCTTAAAAATACCTCTATATGATGTGGTTACAGTTTTTGTACCTGGCTTTTTAACACCTCTCATAGTCATGCACATATGTTCTCCTTCAACTACTACCATTACTCCTTCTGCATCTAAGTATTTCATTATGGCATCTGCTATTTCACTGCTTAATCTTTCTTGTAACTGTGGTTTTTTTGCATATAATTCTACAGTTCTTGCCAGTTTTGAAAGTCCTGCAACTCTTCCTCTAGGTATATATGCTATATGAGCTTTACCATAAAAAGGTATTATATGATGCTCGCACATTGAGAAATATGTAATATCTTTTTCAATAACTAAATCGTTATTTTCCACTTCAAAAGTTTTTGATAGGATTTCTTCTGCATCTTTTCCTAATCCTGAAAATACTTCTTCATACATTCTAGCAATTCTTTCAGGTGTTTCTACTAGTCCTTCTCTTTCTAAATCTTCTCCAATTCCTTCAAGTATAAGCTTTGCTCCAGCTATTATCTTTTCTCTATCCATACAACGTTCCTCCTAATTTATAAATTGCTCATATTCACTTCTGATTTTTTCTACCACATTTGTGTTATATTTTTTTTCTTCAAATTGTACAATCTTCATTATCCCTAAAATTGAATTAGTTATAAAAACTTCATCTGCACTGTATAAATCTTCTTTATCTAAATGTTTTTCACAAACTCTAAAATTTTTTATTACCCAATTTCTTACCACTCCTGGTAATATTCCGTCGCTTATCTTTGGTGTATAAATTTTTTTATCTTTGATAATAAATATGTTGCTAGTGGCTCCTTCAGCTATATTTCCATAAATATTTAAAAATACAACCTCATTAAATCCTTCTTTATTTGCTTTATTATACTCATAAAGATTTTCATTATAACTTAATGACTTAATATAAGTCATTCTAGATGTGGGATTTCTTAAAACATATGATAACTTTATCTTAAAGCCATTTTCATAATCTTCCTTAGAATACTTTATTTCTCTTGTGGAGAAAACTATATTCTTTTCTGTTACCACAATTTTTAATACTATATTTTTAAGCTTTTCTTCCTTTATAAAATTTTTAATAAATTTAGTATCAATATGCTCTCCTAAATTCATTATATCTATGGATTTATTTAGCCTATTTATATGTTCTTCTAAAAATATAGCTTCCTTTTTTATTAAAATTGTTTCAAAAACTCCCTGTGCAAAATAAAAGCCACCATCAAGCTTTACATAATCTTTATTATAGCTTATTTCTCTCATTATAACACCTTCATTAATGCTTTTGCTTTATCTAGCGTTTCTAGATATTCATCTTCTTCAATGGATTCATAAGTTATTCCTCCACCTACACCAAAATATGCTTTATTATCTTTCTTTAATATTGTTCTTATAGCTATATTAAAATCACTGTTACCTCTGAAATCAAAATATCCTATGGCTCCTGTATATATATTTCTTTTTAAGCCTTCTAACTCTTCAATTATTTCCATAGCCCTTATTTTTGGTGCTCCTGTAATAGATCCACCTGGAAAACACTCTTTCATTACCTTCACAGCTGAAACATCATCTTGAAGCTTTCCTTCAATGGTGGACACAAGGTGGAATACTGTTGCATACTCTTCTAAAGCAAATAACTCCTTTACTTTTACTGTACCAGGCTTACATACCTTACTAAAGTCATTACGTTCTAAATCAACAATCATTAATAATTCTGATTTATCCTTTTCACTATTTATAAGTTCCAACTTATTTTTTTCATCTTCCTCTATAGTATTCCCTCTAGGTCTTGTCCCTTTTATTGGTCTAGTATGGGCAATTCCGTCTTTTATCTGAATGAATCTTTCTGGTGATGAACTTATTATTTGAAAATCATGAAAATTTAAATATGCTGAAAAAGGAGCTTTATTAATCTCTCTCAGCTTTTTATAGATTGTAAAGCTATCTTCTTCATTATGGCAATAAAATCTTTGTGTCATATTGGCAATATATACGTCTCCACTTCTTATATATTCCTTAAGCCTTGTAATTGATTTTTTATATGCTTCTTTTGTAAAATTAGAAATGAATTTTTCTTCTTGGTTATAGCTGAATTCTTCCTTCTTTACTTCTATTTGCTCTATTTTTTCAATGATAACTTCTACAGTTTTTTCTTCACCTGCAAAATATGATATATATTGCTTATTTTTCATTAAATCAAAAATAATAATATTTCTATAAAAAACAAATTTCATATGAGGAATTTTAAAATCTTCGTCACTACTATCTGAAATTTTTTCAATTATCCTTCCTGTATCATAAGATATGTATCCCATGGATCCCCCTATTAAAGGAATATTAGTTTTTTCTACCACCTTATTTCTCGTTAATAATTCCTCTAGTATCTTAAAAGGGGTTCCTTCTACTTTCACTCCATCTATATAGCCATTATTTTTAAAGCTAGAAAAAGTCATATATGGATTTAATCCTATAAAGGAATACTTTGATAACTTTTCATCTTCTTTAGAACTATCTAAAATAATAGTATCTATCTCATATCTAAAAGCTTCATAAACTTCACATGGATTTAAATTTAGCTTTATTTCTTTTAAATGTATGTTCATTTTTTGCTCCTATTTATAATTATTTACTATATTAATAAAATTCTTTAATATTTTATGTCCATCTTCTGTAAGTTCTGCTTCAGGATGAAATTGCACTCCATATATAGGATAATCTTTGTGCTTTACTGCCATAATTACATTATCATCAGTTTGACATATAATTTCTAATTCTACTGGTATGCTACATTTTTCTATTTCTAAAGAATGATATCTTGTAACTTTTAAAGGATTTTTAACACCTTTGAATATATGCTGATTATTATGTACAACTTCACTTATCTTGCCATGCATAGGAATCTTTCCCTTAACAATTTTGCCACCAAAATAATGTCCAATACATTGATGTCCAAGACATATTCCTAAGATAGGTAATTTCCCCTTAAATCTTTCTAAAATTTCAAGACTAATCCCTGCTTGTTTAGGATCCTTTGGCCCTGGTGAAATGACAATTCCCGTTATATCCATATTTTCTATTTCATCAATGGTAATTTTATCATTCCTATAAATTATTATTTCTTCATCTAACTCCTTAAAATACCTTACTAAATTATATACAAAAGAGTCATAGTTATCTATCATTAATAACATTTTTTCTCTCCTTTTTTATGCATCCTTTTACAAAT
Organism: Clostridium sp. 29_15; assembly: GCF_001916075.1. NCBI lineage: Bacteria > Bacillati > Bacillota > Clostridia > Eubacteriales > Clostridiaceae > Clostridium > Clostridium sp. 29_15. Next base: position 6,213 of record NZ_MNRT01000028.1, on the reverse strand, counting down.
TGTGCTACAATATTTATTGATTAATTATATCATATGTTCTTGTTTAATAAAAACTATTAGTTGAAGGGAGAATTTAACACTTATGAAAATATGCGATTTACATACACATTCTACAGCTTCTGATGGAACATCTTCACCTTCAGAAGTTGTTAAAAGAGCTAAGGCAGCTAATGTAAAATACTTAGCACTTACTGACCATGATACTGTTTCTGGTATAGAAGAAGCCTTAAAAACAGCTAAAGACCTTGATATAACTTTTATTCCTGGCATTGAATTATCTACTTATTTTAATAAGGAATCTATTCACGTTTTAGGATTTTTTAAAAGTGATGGATATAAAAATAAGGAATTAAATGATTTCTTAGATTCAATAAAAACAAAGAGAATTGAAAGAGCTAAAAAGATAGTAGAAAATTTGTCAAAATTCCATGATATTCATATAACTCTTGAATCTATTATGAAAAATGGTAAAGATACCATAGCAAGACCTCATATAGCAAAAGCTATAATGGATGCTGGGTATAACTATGATAAGGAATATATCTTTGAGCATTTCATTGGAAATGATTGTCCTGCTTACATTCCTAGTGTGCAAATGGATACTAAAGAAGGTGTAGAACTTTTAAAGAAACATGGTGCTATAGTAGTTTTAGCTCACCCAGTGCTTTTAAAGAAAAACTCTTTCCAAGATGTATTAGCACTTGGTTTTGATGGTCTTGAAGGAATATATGCCATGAACTCTAAAGAAGATACAGAAAAATTCTTAAGCTTTGCCAATGAACATAACCTTATCACTAGCTGTGGCTCAGACTCCCACGGTGGAGAAGATGACATTAAACATGGTTCATTAGGTTCAATGAAAATGGATGAAGAATGGCTTACTAAATTTTTAACTAAGCTTAAAGCTTAGCTAAAAATTTATAAAAATAAAGAAGAAATAGCTTAGCTACTATTTCTTCTTTATTTTTATGCTATTCTGCCATAAGGAAAGCTTTATATCCTCTCATTGTTTCAAAGATATCTACTTTGCTGGCAACTTCCCATGGAGCATGCATGTTTTGTAGTGCAACACCACAATCAATTACTTCCATACCGTACTCAGCTAAAATATAAGCAATAGTACCGCCTCCACCTTGGTCAACCTTACCTAATTCAGCCATTTGATATGCAACATCATTTTCATCCATTACATTTCTAAGCCATGCAACAAATTCTGCATTAGCATCATTACATCCACTTTTTCCTCTTGCTCCAGTATATTTAGCAAAGGCTAATCCCTTACCAAAGAATGCAGAATTTTTCTTTTCGTATGCTCCTGCATAATTAGGATCAAAAGCTGCTGTAACATCTGAAGAAAGCATTTTAGAATTAGCTAATGCTCTTCTTAATTTAAGTTCAGAATACTCTCCTACTCTGTCCATTAATTCTGCCACTGCATTTTCAAAGAATCTTGATTGCATTCCAGTTGCTCCTATGCTTCCTACTTCTTCTTTATCTACTAATAATACCACTGAAGTCTTTTTAGTACTTTCAGTTTCAAGTAAAGCTAATAAAGAAGTGTATGCACAAATTCTATCATCATGTCCATATCCAGCAACCATACTTCTATCTAATCCTAAATCTCTTGCTTTTCCTGCTGGAACTATTTCTATTTCAGCTGACATGAAATCTTCTTCTTCAAAATCATATTTTTCTTTTAATAATTTTAATATATTTGCCTTAACAGCTTCTTTTTCTTCCCATTCTAAAGGCATACTACCAACTAAAATATTTAAATCTTCTCCAGCAATAACTTCTGTAGCTTTCTTTTGTTGTTGCTCTGATGCTAAATGTACTAACAAATCAGAAACCATAACAACTGGATCAGTTTCTTCTTCTCCAACTACCACGTCTATTTTTGTACCATCTTTTTTAACTACTACCCCATGTAAAGCTAGAGGTATGGTTACCCATTGATATTTCTTAACTCCACCATAGTAATGAGTTTCCATTAAAGATAATTCACTATCTTCATATAATGGATTTGGTTTTAAATCTAATCTAGGTGAATCTACGTGAGAACCTATAATTCTCATACCACTTTCAATACTTTCGCTTCCTATTAAAAATAAAGCTAAAGATTTATCCATATTATTATAATATACCTTGTCTCCTGCCTTTAGAGATTTTCCAGCAGATATAACATTCTTTAAATCTCTATATCCTTTTGATTCTGCTAAAAAAATAGCTTTTTTAATAGATTCTCTTTCTGTTTTACAGTCTGATATATATTTCTTATATCCTTCACAAAAACTAAAAATCTCTTCTTTTTTAGTATTATCAAATTTTAACCATGCATTTTTTTTATTACCCATATTCTCCTCCTAATTATCTTCTAAAGTTAGATTTTCCATCCTTCTTTCTATAATATCAACAGCACTTATATCTGACATTAAAGAATGTCTATAATTTACTGCTGCTGCCTCAATAATTACTGCAATATTTCTACCAGGTCTTACTGGTACTCTAAGCTTTCTAACATTAACGCCTAATATTTCTTGAGTATCTTGATTAATTCCAAGTCTATCATAATCGCCATTATCCTTCCAATGTTCAAAATGCATAACAAGATTTATGCCCTTAGACTCTTGCACTGAACTTAATCCATATAGTGCAGTGATGTCAATTATTCCAATTCCTCTCACTTCAAGCATTCCAATAGTAATTTTCGGAGATGTCCCAATAAGTTCTCCATCAATTTCCTTAATATCAACAGCATCATCAGTTACAAGTCTATGCCCTCTTTTAATAAGTTCTAATGCAGTCTCACTTTTACCAATGCCACTTTCCCCTGTAATCAGTATACCTATACCGTATACATCTACAAGTACACCATGTAATCTAGTTTCTGGTGCAAATTTATCTGATAAATATATGGTCATTTTACTAATAAAGTTAGTGGTAACTGATGTTGTTCTTAATAGCCAAGTTTTATTTTTCTTGGCAGCCCTTATGAATTCTTCATGTGGCTCTAATCCTCTTGTTATTACAACACATTTAGAATTAAAACTAAAGTATTTATCCACTCTTTTTCTTCTTAACTCTCTACTCATATCCCCAATAAAACTCCACTCAGCCTTACCAACAACTTGTAATCTTTCAGGAGCAAAATAATTATAAAATCCAGATAATTGAAGACCTGGTCTATTTATATCGTTAACAGTTATCTCTACACCTTTTTCACCTTCAACTAGTACTTCCAAATCAAAATCTTTAATTAACGTTTCTACTGCAACTGACAATATTTATCACCCTTTTTATTTTTTTTGCTTATTTTTTGGTTCTATTCCTGCAAGTTGACTTCTAAAATTCGCCTTAACTCTGTCTATATAAATTCTTCTTAAATGAGCTTGTTCTTCTTTTTCAGCTTCATTTAATCCTTCTTCCTTGCTTTTTTTATATAATTCATTTATCCTAGATGTTATTACATCTATTTTTGCATTTGTATAATCCATCTTAACATTCCCTTTCGTATATTAACTTCTTATGATTATTTTACATTTTTTTCTTATGAATATCAACTTTATATTACAAAATTACTTCTTTTTTATTTATCTCCAAATTATAAATTAATTATTTATTAAAAGTTCAAGAAAAAAAGAGATGTCTTAAACACCTCTTTTCGTAAAAATTTATTTATATTGCTTCAAATTTCTCTCTTAGGAAACTTTATTTTAAATTCTGTAAAAGAATCATTGCTTTTTACACTTATGCTACCATTATTTCTCTCTATAATTTCCTTAGTAATTGATAATCCAAATCCATTTTCTTTATTTTGATTTTCTTTTGTAGTAAATCCAGTATCAAAAATTTTATCTATTATAGATTCATCAATTTTAGGTCCATTATTTTTTATCTTTACTATAACAGATCTTATAGCATAATATGTTGTTACTTCTATTATACCTTTTCCATCTAGTGCTGTAACTGCATTTCTTAATATATTAGAAATAACTCTTTGATAATCAATTTCAGAAATATTTACATCATCAAAATTTATTTCATCATTTATAATAATATTTATTCCCTTATGTTCTATTCCATAAACAATATCTGCTATACTAGAATTTGGTTTATTTATTACATCTACTTCTGAAGAAATAGCACTATTATCATTTATAATATTTTTAAGTGCATATCCTAATTTATCATATTTTTTCATTAAATGTAATCCATATAAATATGATATTTGTGAACCATAATCATGTTTAATTTTTTTAAGTTCTTCATTCTTTTTTTCTAAAAAGCTATTGGCAATTAAAACTTGATTAGATTTTTTTTCAATATTTGAAAAATATATAGTTATTCCTATCATAAAAAATCCTAAAAATATAAATAAGAATTCTTTAAATAAAGGATTATCCATATCATATGCTAATCCATTAAATGATACTATAAAATCAATTAAAACAGTAACTATAATTAATGATATTATTGATACACTTTTACTTTTAATAACTTTATACGTAGAATTTATAAAATTCATATTGTATAATATAATAGTGAATAGTATGTATTGTGGAAAATACATAAATATAAGCATTCCTATTTCCATATATTTTGCTGAAATTCTACTTACCATATATCCTAAATAAATATTTGAACTTAATATCATAACTATTCCCATTAATAAATAGACTATACTAAATCCTATCATAGCATCTAAAGGTTCTTCTTTAAATATTATTGCTCCGGAAATTAATATTATTAAATGGATAAATATAGAGCCTAAACTTGAATTACCTACAATTAGTGTAATTCCCTGTATTACTCCCCATAAAATTACTGTCCAAGTTGCCATACTTAGTATGCTTCTTTTAGTTTTACTACAGTAATTTGAAACATAAATAAACATAATACTTTGTAGCATACTGTTAAATGAGTCTGATATATTGATAATCACTTTTTCTCCTAATTATCTTAATTTTTTCATTGATTCTGGCATTTCTTCTGCCCCTATCATTAATGCAGATGCTGTTCCTAAATTTACAAACACTGCTGAAAGGCATAATAAACAACCTGCTAACATTTTTTTCATTCTAACTCCACCTCTTTCATTTACGTTTATTGAACATTAACATAGTTTGTACAACATTGGTTAAGCATATAAGCTCTCCATATTTTGTACTATTACAAATAACAATTGATATCAATCCTAATAATGATACACTTATTAAACCTATTATTCTATTTCTCTTTATAAGCTTTTCTTTAGTTAATGGCATTTTATCATTAATTATAGGAGCTTTATGATATACACAAAATATACTAAATAAATTTAATATTAAAATAGCCATAATATTTAATTCCATATTTCTATCTAATAAAATTAAACTAAATACTATTAGAAATGTTGCAAAAAAACACTTTATTTGACTATCTTCATGATATCCTCCTATAAAAGGCTTGGATATTATCATTGAAATTAATACTACTAATCCTTCTTTGAAAAATCCTAAAAAATATAAACTTAACAATAGAAAAATAAATTTTATTAACTCATAGATAATTATAGCTAAACTATACTCTATTTGTTCTTTCTGATCAGTATTGTAATTTGCATATTTTGATAAATCATTTACAATTAATTTTGTTATCTTTCTTACCACAATAAACCATATTGACTCATTTATTCCATATGTACTTAGTAAGTATATCATATATTGATAAATAATACCATATATTTTATTTTTTTTTTTTTATTTTTATAAAAAGTAAAAAAAACTACAAATATCCACAGCATATTCCTTTTAAAATTAATATAAGCATAATAAAGGAGGTATTTTTCATACCTCCTTTATTATGCTTATATAATTGCCAACTTATTTGATATTTTAGGAATCTTTATTTTAAATTCTGTAAAGAAATCATTGCTCTTTACACTTATGTTACCATTATTTCTCTCTATAATTTCCTTAGTAATTGATAATCCAAATCCATTTTCTTTATTTGTATTTTCTTTTGTAGTAAATCCACTTTGGAAAATTTTATCTATTATAGATTCATCAATTTTAGGTCCATTATTTTTTATCTTTACTATAATAGATTTTATAGAATAATATGTTGTTACTTCTATTATACCTTTTCCATCTAATGCTGTAACTGCATTTCTTAATATATTAGAAATAACTCTTTGATAATCAATTTCAGAAATATCTATATCATTAAAGTCTA
>NZ_MNRT01000027.1:0-30063 GCF_001916075.1 Clostridium sp. 29_15 | reverse complement strand
ATTTATAATTAATAAATTTAACATATTTAAAGGCTGAATGCTAGATAACATCTAACTTTCAGCCATCGAAAATTTTATACTTTCCTGTACTTTAAAAAAGACTGCACATAGTGCAATCTTTTATTATCTAGTTAAATTTTGAAGGAAATATATCAGTAACTCCTACAGTTGTTTCAGTATATTGAGCATCAGTAGATGCATCCGTTCCAGTATCATCTGTTTCTTCTGAAGAGTTTGTTTCCCCACTATTAGTTTCACCTGTTGTATCACTGGAAGTATTTCCTGTTGTGCCTCCAGATGGATTCTTCTTTACCTTTAGCTTTACAGCTTCATTCTTCTTAACCTCTTGAGTGTATCCTGTTATTGAATAGTTAACATAATCATCACCTGACACAGTACCACTTATTTGATATGAAAGTCCTGCACTTTCTAAAGCTGCTATAGCTTCAGATAATGATTGACCTATATACACATACTCAGAAACATTGTAAGATTTCTCAACATATTTCCCTATAGTAAGTGTAACTGCTGTTCCAACTTTAACATCAATTCCATAAACTGATTGATTAATAACCATTCCATTCTCAGATTCATTTGATGTATCTTCAGTGTTAATAGTCACTTTAACACCTTGATTTTCTAAAGTTGCTACTGCCTCACTTTGATTATATCCTATAACATTTTTAACAGTTACCCATTTTACTTCTTTTCCTAAACTAATTATCAAAGAAATTTTACTACCCTTTTCAACTTCTTGATTCTTATTTATTGATTGACTAATAACATATCCATATTCTACTGTATCGCTATAATCATATGAAAGAGTTGCTACAAGCCCTCTATCTTCTAATGCACTAACTGCTGCCTCACTACTTAAGTCTCTTACATCTGGTACTTTTACTTTTTCTACACCGCTAGAAACAACTACTTTTACAGTAGTATTAGCTTTCACCACTGTTCCTTCAGATGGATTACTAGATATTATATACCCTTCCTTGTAATTCTCATCATATTTCCTTGAATCAACTTGCAAAGCTAAACCTGCTTTTTTTAACGCACTCTCTGCTTCTTCTTGTGATAATCCAACTATTTTAGGTATAGAAACCTCCTTAGCTCCACCAGTAAAATACATACCAAAAGGTACCATAATAGCTAGTATAGCTATTGTTATAATTCCTATAATTATTCCCTTCCTTGACTTTCTTTGCTTATTTACCGTTGTTTCTTTTGCTCTCTTTACAGGAATATTTTCTAGTTCATCGTCATCTTCTTCATATTCATCACCATCATATTCATCATACTCATCATAATCATCGTCAACAACTGAGCTATTAACAACCTTAGCCTGAGCCTTATCTACTTTGGTAGTATTCATTTGTTTTTCACTTATAGGAGTCATTATTATTGTTTTGCTGTCATATGCACTTGCCTTACCATTAATAATTGCATTAGGATTATCCTTAATTTTCTGCAAATCCACCATTAATTCTTTTATATTATCATATCTATCACTAGCTTCTTTTGCCATACATTTTAAAACCAATGTATTTAAACTATCTGGTATTGATAAATTAATACCTTTTGGTGGCACAGGTTCTTCCTGTATGTGCTTTAAAGCAATTGTCACAGGTGATTCTCCATCAAAAGGAAGTCTTCCTGTTAGCATTTCATATAAAACAATACCTAATGAATAAATATCTGACCTTCCATCGATAAATGTTCCTTTTGCCTGCTCTGGAGATAAATAATGGGCAGACCCCATAATTGTTGTTGTATTAGTTATTGTTGATGCTGTAGAACTTTTAGCAATTCCAAAATCAGTAACCTTGACATCACCATTTTCTGTAACTAAAATATTTTGTGGCTTAATATCTCTATGAATAATATTATTTCTATGAGCACACTCTAATGCTTTGGCTATTTGGATAGCAATTTCTATTGCTGTAGTATAATTTAGCTTTCCACTATAAACAATTAGATCCTTTAATGTTTTTCCGCTTACATACTCCATAACAAAATAATCTATGTTGCCTTTTTCTTCATGACCTACATCTAAAACATTAACAATATTAGTATCAGATAAATTTGCTATTGCTGTTGCTTCTCTCTTAAACTTTTCTGCAATGTCTTTATTATCTGAAAATTCTTTTTTCAACACTTTAACAGCCACTAATCTATTTAACTTTTTATCTTTGGATTTATAAACAATAGCCATTCCGCCTTCGCCTATTATTTCAATAAGTTCATATCTATCACCTAATATTTCTCCAATCATATTTACACCTCTCCTCCAAATAGCAAGACAGTAATATTATCTTTTCCCCCTCTAGCTTTAGCTAAATCAACTAATTTTTCACATGCTTCATTAACGTTTTTATATCTATTAACTATTTCAACCATCTCTTCTTTTTGTACCTCATTGGATAGCCCATCAGAACATAATAAAAACATGCTACTTTCATTCTTCTCAATATTAAATATATCTATTTTCACCGATGAATTAGTTCCTAAAGCTCGAGTGATAATATTCTTTTTCGGATGTACTCTTCCTTCTTCTTCTGTTATAGCTCCAGCATCTATGAGCTCTTGTACCCAAGAATGATCTTTCGTAACCTTTTTTATTTCATTACCCTTAATAGAAAAACAGCAGCTATCCCCTACATTTACCACTTGAATTATATCTCCTTTAATAAAACAACCTGTAATTGTGGTCCCCATCCCTTTACACTTATCATTTTTTTGAGATATTTCATATATTTCATTATTGGCATATTTAACTGCATTCAAAAGAAGATCTTCATTTTCTTCTGAATGCTCCATCAAATAGCGCATTATACTTTTTACAGCTAGATTACTAGCAATTTCTCCGGCATTATGTCCCCCCATGCCATCAGCAACTAAATAAATTTTAAATCGCTCATCTTCAATAAATGCTGCATAATCTTCATTTAGTTCTCTTACATTGCCAACATCACTCTTAATTCCAACCATACTGTTCCTCCAAATACACTATCTATTTTCTTCTAAATAACTTCGCCTTAGCTGGCCGCAAGCTGCATTGATATCTGTTCCCATTTCTCTCCTGACAGTTACTTCTATTCCATTATCTTTTAAAATTTCTTCAAATTCTAATATATTTTTCTTTGATGGCCTCTTTAATGTATTTTCCTTTATTTCATTTACTGGAATAAGGTTAACATGACATAGCATACCTTTTACAAGTTTAGAAAGAGATTTTGCATCTTCCTTACCATCATTTACTCCTGCCACTAGTGAATATTCAAAAGTTATTCTTCTGCCAGTCTTGTTTATATAGTACTCACAAGCTTCAAGTATTTCACTAATAGAGTATTTTTTTGCAATAGGCATAATCTCTCTTCTCTTTTCATCGCTAAAAGCATGAAGCGAGATAGCTAAAGTGACACTTAGTTCTAAATCTGCTAATTCATATATCTTTGGTACTATTCCACATGTTGATAGTGTTATATGTCTTTGACCTATGTTAAGTCCATATTCAGCATTAACAAGCTCTAAGAACTTAACAACATTATCATAGTTATCTAAAGGCTCCCCACTTCCCATAAGTACAATATTGGAAACTCTTTCTCCTAAATAATCTTGCGCCACCATTATCTCAGATAAAATTTCACCTGCAGTTAAGTTTCTTATTCTTCCTCCTAAAGTAGAAGCGCAAAATTTACATCCCATTCTGCATCCTACTTGTGTTGAAATACAAATTGAATTTCCATGCTTATACTTCATAAGAACACATTCAATTAAATTTCCATCTTTAAAAGCTAATAATATCTTTTTGGTTCCATCTATTGATGATTCATATACACGCTCAATCTTTGGCATATCTATGATAAATGAATTTTCTAACCTTTCTTTTAGTGACTTTGGAATATTATTCATGTCATTAAAATTATATACTTTTTTATATATCCATGAAAATACTTGTTTTGCTCTAAATGCCGGTTCATTATTTTCCTTCATCCAGCTTTGTAATTCATCTAATGTATAATCTAATAAATTTAACATATGTCCACCTGCTATTTCTTAACTATCTTAGCAATATAGAATCCATCCATATATTCATTTGGAAGTATTGTTAATGATCCATCTGAATTATACACAAAGTTATCCATACTTCCTAAGAATATTTTTTCAACTTGTGCATCTTTGTGCTTATTTACAAACCATTCAACATTATCTTCATTTTCTTCTTTATTTAGTGTACATGTAGAATAAATCATAATTCCACCATTCTTTAAATATTGCCATGCATTTTCCATTATTTCTCTTTGAGTTGGAATTAACTCTTTTAATGACTTTCTTGTCTTATTCCATTTTATTTCTGGTTTCTTTCTGATAATTCCAATACCTGAACATGGAACGTCAATAAGAACCTTATCAGCTGATGATACATATAAAGAATCTATTTTTGTTGCATCCATCTCTTTAATTTCTATATTATTTAATCCTAATCTCTCAGCATTATCTTTAATTAAAGATAATTTATTTTCATGTAAATCAAATCCGTAAACTTTACCTTTTCCTTCTAATAATTCAGCAATATGTGTTGTCTTTCCACCTGGTGCTGCACATAAGTCTAAAACAGTATCATTTTCTTCTAAATCTAGAAGAGGTGCCACAAGCATTGCACTTTCATCTTGAACTGTTATTGCTCCCTCTATAAATAGTGGGTTACTTTCAATTGATCTTCCACCCCTAATAATTATTGCTTCTGGACAAGCATATCCTTCTTCAATATCATATCCCATTTCTTCAAGTCTATCATAAACTTCATCAAAATCAGACTTTGTGTTATTTACTCTTACAGTAACTTTTGGTGTTTGATTTAATCCACTTAATATTCTCTTACCATCTTTTTCTCCATATTGTTTATAAATCATTCTTATAAACCATGGTTCATATGAATATTGATATGCTAATCTATCAATTACTCCATTACTTACTTCTATATCATCTGGGTTTTTAGTGTAGCTTCTTAATATACCATTTACTAATTTCCCATTTTGTTCTGAAATAGATTTAGCTAATTCAACGGCTTCATTACATGCTGCAAATTCTGGAACCTTATCTAAAAAATGCATTTGATAAATAGCAATTCTTAATATATTAAGAACCTTTTTATCCATAAGTTTAATATCTTTAACAAAATTAGATATTATTGTGTCTAATGTATTTTTTCTTCTTATTGTTCCATAAACTAATTCTGTAACTAATGCTCTGTCTTTATCATCTAAATTTGTTTCGTTTAATTCATTTGAAAGAACTAAGTTTGAATAAGCGCCCTCATCTAAAACTCTACTTACTATATTTAATGCAATTTCTCTACTGTTCATAAACTACCTCTTAATCGTTATTTCTATTATTTATTAATATAAGTCTTAACAATTGACTTATTGACATTAATGCTGCTGCCACATATGTCATCGCTGCAGCACTTAAAACCTTTTTTGCTCCTAATACTTCATTTTCTAAAAGGATAGATCTGCTTTCTAATATATCTAAAGCTCGTCTTGAAGCATTAAATTCAACTGGAAGTGTTATAAGCTGATAAAACACTGTAGCTGAAAAGAATATGATTCCTATAGTTGTTAGTTTAGGTATTGATAGGAATATTCCTAAGATAAATAATATCATAGATGCCTGACTTGCAAAATTAACCCCTGTAGCTATACTGGTTCTTAACACCAAAGGCTTATAGGCTTTTTGATGTTGTATTGCATGCCCTACTTCATGAGCAGCTATACCAGCTGCCGCAATTGAATTTCCATAAAAAATATCTCTTGATAATTTAATTAGTCTTTTGCTAGGATCATAATGATCTGAAAGTTCTCCTTCTGTAAGTAAAACTGGAACATTATAAAGACCTGCACCATCTAAGATCATTCTAGCCACTTGTTCTCCTGTGTAGCCGTTTGCCATACGTTGTTCTCTATATTTCCTATAAGTACTACTTACTTTACTTTGAGCCCAAAAAGCAATAATTACTGCTGGAATCAATATTAACATTGTTTTGTCATAATAAAAAGGATAGAACATCCAAAACTCTCCTTTCGTGATAAATCTATATAAGCTTTATTCCTTCTTCTATAGAATTACCATTTATATATTGTTCTATTGTTAAAGGCTTTCCATTAGGGAATTGCACCTTTTTAACTAATAATATACCATTACCACATGAAACTTTCATTCCTGTTTTATCTACAGATAAAACTGTCCCTGCTTCTTTATTTGAATCTTCATTTAAATAAGAACTTTCATAAATTTTCATTGTCTGTCCTTGATAACTTGTATGCGCTATCGGCCATGGATTTAGACCCCTAATTAAGTTATGTACTTCTCTTGAAGAATAATTCCAATCTATTTTTGCTATTTCCTTATTTAGCATCTTAGCATAACATGTTTCACCTTCTTGCTTAATAGGTGTAATAGTACCTTTTTGCAATCCATCGATTGTATCTACTAAAAGATTAGCTCCTCTATCCATAAGGATATCATGTAATTCACCAGCAGTCATGTCTTCTGTTATATCAATTTCATCCTTTAAAAGCATATCTCCAGTGTCTAATCCTACATCCATAAGCATAGTAGTATTACCACTCTTTTTCTCACCATTTACTATAACCCAATTTAAAGGTGCTGCCCCTCTATACATAGGTAGAAGAGAGGCGTGAAGATTTATACATCCATAGGTTGGAATATCTAATACTTCCTTTGTAAGTATCTGTCCATATGCTACAACTATTATAAAGTCTGGTTTAAGCTCCTTTAAATATTCTATTGTCTCTTTATCTTCCTTTAGTTTTAATGGTTGAAAAACTTTAATATCATGTTCTACAGCCACCTCTTTTACTGGTGAAAAGGCCATTTTCTTTCCTCTTCCCTTTGGTTTATCTGGCTGAGTAAATACTGCTTCTACTCCATATTTTTCAATCAATCTTTTTAAAGAAGGAACTGCAAAATCCGGAGTACCCATAAATACTATCTTCATATCTCTCTTTATTCCTTTCTTATTTAACGTGGTCTATATATAATATACCATCTAAATGGTCATTTTCATGTAGTATTGCTCTTGCAAGAAGTTCTTCTCCCTCAAGGATAAACTCTTCTCCCTTTTCATTAAAAGCTTTAACTTTTACATAATTAGGTCTTTCCACTTCATGTGATTCACCTGGCAAGCTTAAGCATCCTTCATCTCCGCATTGACTTCCTGAAACTTCTAGTATTTCAGGATTTATAAATACCATAAGTCCGTTTTCATCACCAATATCTACAAGAAACATTCTCTTTAAAATACCAACTTGAGGCGCTGCTATTCCAACACCATCAGCCTTATACATAGTATCTGCCATATCTTGAAGAATAATCATTTCCCTTTTGCCTATTGCTTCAACTGGCTTACATTTCTTTCTTAATACTTCGTCACCTTTTACCCTTATATTTCTAATTGCCATTATTTTATTCCTCCTAACTTAAACTATTCGGATTTATATCCATACTTACTCTTATATCATTATATACGTTATTTGCCTTATCATAAAGTAAATCCTTAATACTTTTTGAAAACTTTGATGAAAATTCACCTTTCACAATAATCTGCCACCTATAATTTTCCTTAATTTTATATATTATGCAAGGTGTTGGTCCTAAAACTTCTAAACCTCCAAACTCTTCAGCTTTTTCCTTAACCTTTTTTCCTAGAAAAATCATCTGTTTTTTCAATTCATCTTCATTTTTTCCAATACCATTAATTAATAATATTCTTCCAAAAGGAGGATATCCCATCATAGCCCTTATGGTAAATTCCTTTTCATAAAAATCTTCATAATCATATTTCTTGGCATATTGAAGGCTGTAATGTTCTGGAGTATACGTCTGAACTATTACCTCTCCCTCTTTTTCCCCTCTACCAGCACGCCCTGCCACTTGCGTAATTATCTGAAAGCTTCTTTCTGCTGCCCTATAGTCTGGTAAATTTAAAGACATATCAGCTGAAAGTATTCCTACTAATGTAACATTAGGAAAGTCTAAACCTTTAGATACCATTTGAGTACCAATTAAAATATCAGCTTCTCCTGCTTTAAAAGCATTATAGATTTTTTCATGAGAATCTTTCGCCCTTGTAGTATCAACATCCATTCTTAATATTTTAGCATTTTTTAAATATTTTCGTACTTCTTCTTCTACTCTTTCTGTACCAGCACCAAAAAATTTTACATATTTGCTTCCGCACTTTGGACACAAATTAGGCTGTTTCTTTGTTTTACCACAATAATGGCACACAAGGAAACCATTTTTGTGATAAGTCATTGATATATCACAATTTTCACAATCAAAAACATATCCACAACTTCGACATGATACAAAGGTGGAAAAACCTCTTCTATTTAAAAATAAGATAATTTGTTCTCCCTTTTCTAACTTTTGTTGCATACTAGCATATAATCTTCTACTAAAAATTGATTTATTGCCACTTCTAAGTTCTTCTCTCATATCCACTAGTTTCATTTCCGGCATGGGTCTATTATCTATTCTATGATTTAGTTCCACCAACTTCATTTCACCACTAATAGCTCTATAATAACTTTCAATTGTTGGTGTGGCAGAACCTAAGATAACTTTGCACCCTTTCAGCTTTGATATAAATTCAGCTACTTCTTTTGTTTGATACTTAGGATTTTGATCAGACTTATAAGTGTTTTCATGTTCTTCATCTATAATAATAAGTCCTAATTTTCTTGCTGGAAGGAATATGGCACTTCTTGCTCCTATAATCAATGATGCTTTTCCTTCTTTAACCCTATACCACTCATCGAATCTTTCTCCATCAGAAAGCTTGCTATGAAACAAAGCTACATTGCTACCAAATCTACCTTTGAACCTTTCAATCATCTGTGGTGTAAGGGCAATTTCCGGAACTAATACTATAGCTGATTTTCCTTCTGTGAGTACTTTTTCAACAAGCCTCATATATACCTCAGTTTTACCTGAACCAGTAACTCCTTTTAACAATATCAAATTTTCTTCGCTATCTTCAATTGCTTCAATGGCCATAGACTGCTCTGCTGTTAATTTTTTTTCTACGTCCTTATTATATTCCCTAGTGTTATATCTAAATACAATCTCCTTTTCACTTTTTATAAGCCCATGCTCTATAAGCTTGTTAAGTTTGTAAAGAGAAACTCCATGCTCCTTAGTAAGCTCACTTTTAGTGTATTTCCCTGTATTTCTTTTTATAAAATTAATTACTTCTAGATAGCCATCACTATTTTTTATACTTTCAAGATTATCATCTATATAAACAATTACGCTCCTACTTTTACTTTTAGCTCCTTTTAATATTCCAACTGGAATAAGTAGTCTTATGGCATCAATATATTTACAAAGATATTCTTCTCTTAAGAAATTAATAAGCTTAAGATCCTCTTCTGTTATAACTGGCTCTTCATTTTCAACAGAAAGTATGTTCTTTATTTTAAAAGAAACCTTTATTTCTTCTTCTTTCAAATCTAAAATAAATCCTTCTACAGGCTTACTCCTAACTCCAAAAGGAACTCTTACCATTTGCCCCACTTTAACTTTTTGTTCCATATCTAAAGGTACTTTATATGTAAATGGTCTGTCAATTTCAATTGCTTCACTATTTAATATTATTTCTGCATACAAATTTAAAATACCACCTTTATATTGGTTTAAATACTTTCTATTATATAAAGAAAAGCGCAGTTAGCGCTTTCTTAAAATCATATCAAATATGTTGCAAGCTACCTCAGATTTACTCATTTTATCTAAATTCAAAGTTTCCCCATCCTTTGATAAAATTGTAACCCTATTATCCTCACTACCAAATCCAGCATCACTTGCAGTAATATCATTTGCTACAATATAATCTAGATTTTTCTTATGAATCTTTGTTCTTGCGTTTTCTATAACATTATTGCTTTCAGCTGCAAAGCCAACTAATATCTGTTTACTTTTTCTTTCACCTAGTTCTCTAAGAATATCACTATCCCTTGTAAGGACTAAGTTCCAGCCACCTTCAGATTTTTTAATCTTCTCCTTGCTATATTCCAGTGGCTTATAATCTGCCACTGCAGCTGATTTAATAACAATATCTGAATCATTGTATTCAGATAGCATAGCTAACTTCATTTCTTCATTAGTATTAATTTTAACGGTCTTTATCCCTTTAATTGTCGGTAAATTTGTTGGCCCAGATACTAATATCACATCAGCCCCTCTATCTCTTGCTTCTTTAGCAATTGAATATCCCATCTTTCCTGTTGACCTATTTGTTATAAATCTTACAGGATCTATAGGAGCTATTGTTGGACCTGCACTTATTAGTACTTTTTTACCAACCAAATCTTGTTCTTTATTTTTAAGTTCAACTAAAACCCTCTCTACTATATCAGAAACGTCAGCAAGCTTACCTACGCCTATATCTCCACAAGCTAATCTTCCACTACCTGGCTCAATAAAACCATATCCGTAGACTTTTAACTTTTCAATATTCTCCTGTACAATTCTATTCTCATACATATTGGTGTTCATAGCAGGCGCAAATATAACTTTAGATTTACAAGCCATTATAGTTGTTGAAAGCATATCATCTGCTATGCCATTTGCAACTTTTCCTATAATATTAGCTGTAGCTGGTGCAATTAGCATTAAGTCTGCTCTTTGAGCCAATGAAATATGTTGTATTTCATGAACCTTTATCTCTTGAAAGGTATCTACTGCTACAGCATTATTGCTTAAAGATTGGAAAGTTATTGGATTTATAAATTTCGTTGCTGAATCTGTCATTATAACCCTTACATCTATATCCTTCTTTTTTAAAGCGCTGATTATATCTAATGCCTTATAAACAGCTATACCACCTGTTACACCAATTACTACACATTTTTTCATAAATCTACTCTGTTACCTCTTCATTTTTATGATAGCTTACTGCTCCTTCTTCAACTTCATGTATAGCAAGTGTTAAAGGTTTTTTTGATTTATTTGTAGTTAATGGCTCACTGCCATCTATTATTTGTCTAGCTCTTCTAGATGTTACTATTACTAAAGAGTATCTATCTTCTACCTTTTCTAAAAGTTCTGTTATTGATGGATTAATCATAGAGTTGTTCATGAATCAAGCCCTCCTTGGAATCTAATATTGTTTCTTTTATTCTATCTACTCTACATTTTTCTGCTGCTATAATACCTTCTATTTTCTTAGAAGCAAGATGTACTTCATCATTTACTACTGCATAGTTATATTTAGATACATAGTTTAATTCTTGATATGCAGATTTAAATCTTGTCATTAATGACTCAGGAGTTTCACTTCCCCTTTTAATAATTCTTTGTTTTAATTCTTCCATTGATGGAGGAAGAATAAAAATGAATACACCCTCTTCAAAGTTTTCTTTTACTTTAAGCGCACCTTGAATATCTATTTCTAAAATTACATCAATACCCTTTGATAGCATTTCTTCAACCTTAGATTTAGGTGTTCCATAATAATTTCCATATACTTCAGCATATTCAAGGAAATCATTTTGTTCTATTCTTTCAACAAATTGTTCTTTAGTAGTGAAATGATAGTTTACACCATCAACTTCTCCTACTCTTGGCTGTCTAGTTGTTGCTGATACAGAAACATATAATTCTTTATGCTTCTCAACTAGAGCTTTGCATATAGTACCTTTACCTGCACCAGATGGTCCAGATATAACGAGTAATAATCCTCTCTTATTCATTATTCATCAACCTCATCTATTGCTTCTTCTTTAGTAGATAATCTATGTGCTATTGTTTCAGGCTGAACAGCTGATAATATTACATGATCGCTATCAGTAATTATTACAGCTCTTGTTCTTCTACCAAAACTTGCATCAATTAGCATCCCTCTATCTCTAGCTTCTTGAATAATTCTCTTTATGGGTGCTGATTCCGGACTAACTATTGCAACTAATCTATTTGCAGAAACAATGTTTCCAAAACCTATATTAATTAACTTTATCCCCATGATTCTCCTCCTATTATTCTATATTTTGCACTTGTTCTCTAATTTTTTCTAAAATATTTTTTATATCAATGACTATATTAGTCATTTCCATATCACATGATTTTGATCCTATAGTGTTTGTTTCCCTATTCATTTCTTGAATAATAAAATCTAATTTTCTACCAACAGGCTCTCTTAACTCTAAAGTTTGTCTTACTTGTTGAATATGACTATTTAATCTGATAATTTCTTCATCTATTGTAGATTTATCAGCAAAAAGGCATATTTCTGTAGCAATTCTACTTTCATCTATTTCCATTGAACCTGAAAGCTCTTTTAGCCTTTCTTCTAACTTCACCTTGTAGTTTTTAGGAACATTGTCTGCTAAAGAATTTAAGTCAGATACTAAATTTTCTATCTTACTAATCTTTAGAAGTATATCTTCTTTAAGTTTTTCTCCTTCAACTTCCCTCATTTTTATCATCATTGCTAATGCTTCTGATATTAAAGGTGTAAGTTCTTCAGAGATCTCATCGATTTTATCCTCTTCTTCTACCATAGTGATAACTTCAGGAAATCTTGCTATCTGAGTTACTGTAACATCATTTTTCACACAAAGGTTATCTTCAATTTGTTTTAAGCAATTTAAATACTCCTGTGCTAATTTTAAGTTTAATTTTGGAACTTCCTGACCATCAGAATATGATTTTAGATTAATAAACACATCTACCTTTCCTCTTGAAAGTGATTCATTTATTCTTTTTCTTATTTCTTCCTCTAAAGAAATAATACTTTTAGGCATTCTGATATTAATATCTAAATATCTACTGTTCACACTTTTCATTTCTACAGTAAAAAATCTTTTTTTACCTTCTTCGCTACTGCTTCTTCCAAAGCTAGTCATACTTTTTACCATAACTTTGCTCACTAACCTTTCTTCCTGATAGTAAATAGTTTATATTCATACTTTTTTTATGTCAATATTTTGTTAACAAATTGTTCATATTCACTTTGAAATCTTTATAAATTTTTCTCTAAACACAGAATAATTTATTTCTGTAGCCACATCTTTTTCACACCAATGATGAGCACATCCACAATACTCTAAAACTACACATTGTGGTATAAATTCCATTCTTATTGCTTTCCATCCACCAGCTAATAAATTTAATATACAAGCAATACTTACAACACCTATTTCATTTTTTCCTCTAATGTCAAAGAGAGATGTTTGATGTGGAATTATCCTGCTATCAAAACCTTTACTCTCTCCTATTAATGTAATAGTTCTTACAGAACATCTCTTATTACACTTCATACACTTAAATCCTTCATTGATCTTTATAGCTTTACAAGTTTCTTTATCTTTTCTCATGCATGAAGGTAAATACACTCGCTTTTCCTTGCAATTGACAAAACTCTCTTTATATACATCATTCATAATTTCTGCACCAATCATATTTAAATAATACTGATTTTTACTTCTTCCACAAAAAATTATGTCTTCCTTACCCTTATGAGCTTCTTTATAACTATTCAGATAACTATCTACATTGCTTAAATAATTACCTAATTTATTCTCACATATGCTACACATCCATTTTGCTATCTCTTCACTATATATTAAAAATTCTTCTACAAATTCATTATCCTCTGCCTCCAGGAATAAGTACCACCCCTTTATTCTCTTAAGCTCTTCTTCAAAATCTCCTACTGCTTCCATCCATCTAATTACTAAATAAAAATCATAAAGAGTATAACTATTTATTCCTTTTTTCTTCTTTGTAAGCACTCTATTGATTAATATTCCTCTTAATTTATCAATAAAAGGCCTAAATTTTTCACTAGACTTTCTAAGCCCATTAAGACTTACATATAAATGAACAGACTTATTCATAAATGCACGTCCATTATCCATATATTCAAGCATAAGTACTCCTATAAGTAAAATTTCTATAGAATACTCTTCTCTACTTCTAAGGCTTTCAATTTTATGTTCTTCTATATACCTCATATAGTCAGCTAAAAAATCTTCACCTGTAATAATTATATTTTCCAATATTCTTTTTGATATTTTCCTAGCTGTTTCATAGCATTTTTTTGATTTTTTTTCTTTTCCTTTTAGGTCATACGTAACCAAGATAAACACCCCCCTTTTATATTACCATATTATGTAAAGATAAATTCAATAAAATCTTTTGAATTTTATTGAATTTTTTCTATTTTTAAAGAAATATTATAGAAATAAAAGTCATAATAGATTTATTCATAAAACAATCTATTATGACTTATTTGTCAAATATAACTATAATATTAAAAATTATTTTTTATCTCTTTAAAATACTCTAGCAACTTCATGAATATTCATTCCACTGTTAATTGCTAATATCAGCTTGATTCTTGCTTTTTGCCCTGGAAGAGTATCCCCAAATATAACGCCTAAATTCTTTAATTGCTTTCCTCCACCTTCATATCCATATGACTCAAAAACTCTTCCTTCAAAACATCTTGAAACTACTACCACTGGAATTTCAAGTTCAATAGCTTTTTTTATACCCTCTACCATCTTTGGTGGTACATTTCCCCTACCTAAAGCTTCTATTACTATTCCGCCGTAGCCCTTTTCAATCAAATAATCTATGTAGCTTGAATCCATATCTACAACACATTTTATAAGAGCAACCTGTTTTTCAATTTTTGAAACATCATATTTTTCTAAATGATTGGCATCTCTATAAAAAATAACATTATCATTATCAACAATACCTATTGGTCCAAAATTTGGTGTTCTAAAAGCATTAAGAGCCATTGAATTTGCTTTTGTAACTTCTGAAGCAGAGTTCAATTCTCCATTAAAGCAAACTAACACCCCTCTTCCTACAGCTTCATCAGAAATAGCTGTACAAATCGAAGTTGCTAAATTAAAAGGACCATCATATCCAAGTTCAGAACCACTTCTCATAGCCCCTGTAACCACTACTGGCTTTTTTGTTTTCACAGTAAGATCTAAAAGATAAGCAGTTTCTTCAAGAGTATCTGTTCCATGAGTTATTACAACACCATCTATATCATCTCTTTCAACAAGTTCCGTAGTAAATTTACTTAATTTAAGCATTGTTTCCAAAGTCATATGTGGTGATGGCATACTTGAAAAAGTATATGCTTCAATTTCTGCATAATCCTCTACTCCTGGAATCATAGACATAATTTCATCCGCAGACAGGCTTGGCACAGCTGCTTTTATCTTCTCATCTATTTTCATGGATATTGTTCCGCCATTAAATATTATTGCTATCTTTTTCATGTTCTTCCTCCATCTTATACTTTAGTTATCATAAATTTCATCTCTATATCAATCATACTTTGATTATTGGCAGGTCGGCTTGTCCTGCATCTCTGTTTACTGATAGAATTCATTATATCAGCGTATGAGGAGCCATTTCTCACCTCAAAAATCAAGCATTGCTAAATTTAAAATTATACTATTGTCTTAAATTAAATTATATATTTATATAATATAAAATTCAACCATTTTAATATCTTCTCTTATATCAATTAATTTTCTACTTTTAAGCTTACTATTAATTTTCTCTTCACTGATAGGATACATAGTTGCAACATATATATATTTTTTCTCTCTATCTATTTCAATACCTACAAGGATGCTCCTATACATCCTTTTTATTATTTGCACAGCAGTCTGTCCCCTTTTATTAGTATATACTCCTATATAATCTGGTTTTTCAATTATATCTCTCATCCACATTATGATGGTATCATTTGACCTTGTATTAAATTGCTTTCCATGCCTCTTATTAATATGCTTTAATACACCTGGAGAAGCATATATTATTCCAGTGAAATCTATACCTATCATATTGGCGATATGACTTTTTAAATATCCTACTCTTTTATAGGTACAAAATCTGCTATCCATAATATCCCTCTTAACTTTTTATATTAAGCACTTTATAGTATCTGCTTAATATATTTTATTCAATATAGGTATATTATTTACTACTTTTTAATCTTAATTTTATAAAATCAAATAATCTGCCACTTTATTTAAGCAACAGATTATTTATATACACTTTGCTATAAAATAATGCAGATTAATCCACCACTGCCTTCATTTATAATCTTCTGCAATGTTTTTTGAATTTTGGTCTGAACATCTTCTGGCATTTTATATAATTTATTTTGTAACCCTTCTTTGACCAATACTTCTAAAGATTTTCCAAACATATTGCTTTGCCATAATGATGCTGGATCCTTATCATACTGATCCATTAAAGCTTTTACTAATTCTTCACTTTCTTTTTCTGAACCCATTATAGGACTTATTTCTGTCTTTATATCAGCTTTAATAAAATGTAATGATGGTGCACTTGCTTTTAACTTCACGCCAAACTTACTACCCTGCTTAACTATCTCCGGCTCCTCAAATGACATTTCAGATAATTGTGGTGCTACAAGTCCATAGCCTGTTTCCTTAACATCTATCAATGCATCCTTTATCTTGTCATATTCCTTTTTAGCTGCATTTAATTCTTTTATTAATACTATTAAATCACTTTCTGATGATACATTAACATCACAATTTTCACTTAATACCTTATAGAATATGTCTTCACTAGGCTTTAAAAGCATTTTAGCTGTTCCATCCCCTAAATTAATTTGCTCTAAAGCAGACGATCCTAAATTTTCTGTATTTTTAGCTTCATTAAATATTGGTTTAATATCCTTAATCTTATTAATATTTTGACACATTCCCTTAATAATCTTAAAGAATTCTTTTTTCAACCAGTGATCAGGACTTAATTTTTCAATCCACACAGGCATATCTATATTTATCTCTTTAACTGGGAATTCAGTAAGTACTTGATTAAATAATTTTTCTATATCTTTTTCTGTCATATTAAATACATCCATAACCTGTACTGTTACGTCATATTTTTTTTCAAGATCATTTTTTAAGCTTTCTGTTTCAGGGGAATTTATGTTTTTAGTATTAAGTACAACTACAAAAGGCTTATTGATTGATTTAAGCTCTTCAACTACTCTTTCTTCAGCTTCCACATAATCTTCTCTTGCAAGGCCTGTGATACTTCCATCAGTAGTTACTAAAAGTCCTATAGTTGAATGATCTGTAATAACCTTTCTTGTTCCTATTTCAGCTGCATCTTCAAAAGGTATTTCATATTCATACCATGGGGTATTAACCATTTTAGGTTCCTCATCTTCTAAATATCCTAAAGCCCCTTTAACAATATATCCTACACAGTCAATTAATCTTACCTTAAATTTCACATCATCATCTATAGTTATTTCAATAGCTTCATTAGGTACAAACTTGGGTTCTGTAGTATGAATTGTTTTTCCTGATCCACTTTGTGGAAGTTCATCTTTAGCTCTTTCTTTTTTATAAGTATTATTTATCTTAGGTATTACCATGGTGTCCATAAATTTCTTGATGAATGTTGACTTCCCTGTCCTTACAGGACCAACAACACCTACATATATGTCGCCTTGAGTCCTTTCTGCAATGTCTCTGTATATGTTGAAACTATCCACAAGTATACCCCCTTTTATTTTTAACACTATATATATATTCTATTTTGAAAAAAAGTATACTGTTTTGTATTTTTTATTTAAAAAAACAGCTACAAAATTCAATGATTTTGTAGCTGTTTCATCTAATATGTTTCTGATTTCTTATCTCTTTGTAAAAGCATATTTACCATTTCTTTAGCATTCTTGCCCTTAAATAACACTTGGTATAATGCATCAGTAATTGGCATTTCAATACCCAATTCTTCTTTTAATTCATAGAATGCTTTGCATGCTTTAATGCCCTCAACAACCATACCTGTTTCTTCTACAGCTTCTTCCATAGTCTTTCCTGTACCAATAAGATAACCAGCTTTCCTATTTCTAGAATGTACACTTGTACAAGTTACTATTAAATCTCCCATACCTGTAAGACCTAAGAATGTTTCAATCTTTCCACCTAACTTTAGTCCCACTCTTACAATTTCAGCCATACCTCTTGTCATTAATGCTGCTTTTGTATTATCTCCATATCCAATACCATCACATACACCTGAAGCCAAAGCTATTACATTCTTTACAGCTCCACCTATTTCAACACCAATAATATCATCATTAGTATATACTCTAAATTCTGTAGTCATAAATAAATCTTGTACTTCTTCGGCATATTTCATATCATGTGATGTAGTTAATACTGTTGTTGGAATTCCAAAAGCTACTTCTTCAGCATGACTTGGACCTGAAAGGATAACTACTGGATTTGATAGTTCTTCTTCAATAACTTCCGCTAAAGTTTTATTTGTTCCTTCCTCTATTCCTTTTGCTATACATATTACAGGAACAGATTCTGGTATCTTTCCCTTAAGGCTATTTGATACCACTCTTATAACATGAGAAGGAACAGCTAAAACTACATATTCACATCCATTTAATGCAGCATCTTCATCATTATAAGCAATGACATTTTTAGGTATCTTTAAACCTTTAATATATTTATCGTTTTTCCCACTATTTATATCATTTACAACATTAATATCTCTATCAAAAATAGAAACATCATTTCCTTTGTTTGCTAATAAAATAGCTAGGGCAGTTCCAAAACTACCTCCACCTAAAAAAGCCACTTTACTCATAATTATTTATCCTTTCTTTCTCTATATTCAATTTGAATTCCAGTTCCACTGAAATCAAAGCTATCTCTTAATCTATTTTCTAAATATCTTTCATAAGAGAAGTGTCTTGCATTTACATCGTTAACAAAGAATACAAACTTTGGTGGCTTTGTAGCTACTTGTGTAGCATAATAAACCTTAAGTCTCTTTAATGCAACTACCGGAGGCTCTTTCATTAAGATTGCCTTACTTACTACATCGTTTAATATACCAGTTCCTATTCTCTTATTGTAGTTATCGTAACATTCTTTAGCTACTTCTAATACCTTATGTGTTCTTTGACCAGTTTTAGCTGATATAAATAAGTATTTTGCATAGCTTAAGAATTTTAAACTACTTGCAAGATCTTTCTTGTATATATCCATAGTTTTATCATCTTTTTCAATAAGGTCCCACTTATTTACTATAACCATTATTGCTTTTCCTAACTCATGAGCATAACCAATTATCTTTTCATCTTGCTCTGTAACACCTTCAGTTGCATCTATCATAAGTATACATACATCTGCTCTTTCTATGGCAGCATAAGTTCTAATAACTGAATATCTTTCAATTTCTTCTTTAACTTTGCTCTTTCTTCTAAGACCAGCAGTATCAATAAGAGTAAATTTACCAAATTCAGTTTCAAGCTTACTGTCTATGGCATCTCTTGTTGTGCCAGCAACATCTGAAACTATTAACCTTTCTTCACCTAATAATTTATTAATAAGAGAAGATTTTCCAACATTTGGTTTACCTATCATAGCAATTTTTATATCTTCTTCTTCATCTTCACCAGTTGATTCCTCTTCAAAATTTTCAACTACTCTATCAAGCATATCTCCAAGTCCTAATCCTTGAGATGCTGATATAGTTATTGGATCACCTATACCTAAATTATAGAATTCCCATGCATTATCTTCCTCTTTCAAAGAATCAACTTTATTAACAACAAGAACTATAGGCTTCTTGCTTTTTCTAAGCATTGTTGCAACTTCATGATCTGCTGCTGTAAGCCCTTCTTTACCATCAACTATAAATACTATTACATCAGCTGTTTCAATGGCTATATTTGCCTGCCTTCTCATTTGAGTTAAGATGATATCTTGGTTTTCTGGTTCAATCCCACCAGTATCAATCATTGTAAATGTATGACTTAGCCATTCTGCTTCTGCATACACTCTGTCTCTTGTAACACCTGGTGTATCTTGTACTATTGAAATTCTCTTTCCTGCTAATTTATTAAATAATGTAGATTTACCTACATTAGGTCTACCTACTATAGCTACTATTTGTTTTGCCACTATTTTTCCTCCTGACAAGCTTTATTTATTATATCAACTAAATCTTCACCTGTATGATCACATACAAGAACTTTTACATTTAGCGCTTTTTCAATTTCTTCTAATCTAGTATCATCAAGCATTATAAAGTCAGCTGGCGCTAGTTCATATCCTTTTCTAAACATGTTACT
Organism: Clostridium sp. 29_15; assembly: GCF_001916075.1. Taxonomy (NCBI): domain Bacteria; kingdom Bacillati; phylum Bacillota; class Clostridia; order Eubacteriales; family Clostridiaceae; genus Clostridium; species Clostridium sp. 29_15. The sequence continues at coordinate 9,854 of NZ_MNRT01000027.1, read as the reverse complement.
AGACATTATTAAATAATCGCTGCTTATTTTATCTTTAATTTGGTTAATAATATCTCTACCAGTTAAAAGTCCTGTTACTGTAATAGATTCGCCAAAAAAATTATTAGTTATTTTATATGTATCTATCTTGATATTATTATTAGCTTCCATAATTTTTGCAACTCCACTAGAAACTTCATTGTAAGCTAGCTTTCCTGTTGCTATACTAAAAGTTCCCTTTATATCTTTCTTTAAGTGTCCTATACTGTTATTGATTGATTCTCTAAAGCATCTAATCATACCTATTCCATCTTCAATTTGAGCGTACCCCTTATAGAATTCTTCATCTGGTACATCTATTCCTGCAACCAAATAGAATTCATCAGAAAATCTTACAAAAGGATCACCTATATCCTCCATAAACTTTTCTTGGAATTCCATAACCATTTCTAGTTCCTTTTTGGCTGTTTCCTCTGTAAAAGTCTTAACCTGCACTAATCCTTCTCTGTATTTAGTTACACCTATAGGTACTACTGCAATATTTTCTACTGCCGGATATAACTTATATAAGTCTTCTATTGTCTTTCTAAGCTCTTCACCATTATTTACTTCTGGAATAAGTACTATCTGACAATGCATTTCAATACCAGCATCACTTAGACGTTTAAGTCTTTCATAAACTCGCCCTGCAAACCTATTTCCAAGCATCTTAACCCTTAGTTCTGGATTTGTTGTATGTACAGAAATATTTATAGGACTGATTCTATATCTTATTATTCTCTCTATATCTTCATCCTTCATATTTGTTAATGTAACAAAGTTACCTTGTAAGAATGAAAGACGTGAATCATCATCCTTAAAATATATACTTTCTCTCATTCCCTTTGGATTTTGATCTATGAAACAGAACATGCATTTATTACTACATCTTTTGGCTTTATCCATTATTCCTCCGCCAAATTCTAATCCTATTTCTTCACCATAATCTTTTTCTATCTCATATTCCCAAACTTCTCCATCTGGTTTTTGAATTTCTAAAACTATCTCTTCATCTGCAGTTAAAAACCTGTAGTCAATAATATCAACTATCTTTTCTCCATTAATTGATAATAGAATATCATTTACTTCAATGCCGACTTCTTCAGCAATACTATCAGGCATTACACTAGTTACTACATTTTTCATATATTTCACTCCTATAATTACCTTTCTACTCTATGATATATTAACTCAATTATTATATTCAGTCAACAAACAACTTATTTTATCATATATTTCTACTATCTTTACTGTATTTTTATGTTGAATATTAATATAAATAATAAGAGAAGAGGTTTTCCCCTTCTCTTATTATTTACTCATTTAAATCAACATAATCGCCTTCTTTTGAAAAAATAATCCACTCACATATATTAGTTATGTGATCTCCCATTCTTTCTAAATACTTTGAGGCAAAAAGTATCTGTGTTCCTTTATTAATGAGATTTTCATCCTTGCTCATCTTCTTAATGACATCATTAAATAATTTACGGTAAATTACATCCACTTCATCATCAAGCTTACAAATTCTATAAGCCTCTTCTACATCACTATTAACAAAAGCTTCCACAGACATATTAATCATCTTGCTCAATATTTCAACCATGTTCCATAAGGGAATTTCAGCTTCTCCTAACGGATCTATTTCTATTCTTTTATTAATCTTGCATATATCTACTGCATAATCTGCTATTCTCTCTAAATCCGTTACAATTTTTGAAGCTGCAAACATCTTTCTTAAATCAGATGCCATTGGTGATTGTGTTGCCATATATATTAAACATTTTTCTTCAATTCTCTTGTTTAATGCATCAACCTTATCATCATTTTTAATAACCTTTTCTGATAATTCTACATCATGATTTTTTAAAGCATTTATAGAATCATAAATCTGCTTTTCAACAAGACTTCCCATTTCAGCAAGTTCTGATATTAAGCTTTTAAGGCGCTTATCTAAAATATTTCTTGTCATATAGCATATCCTCCTAATATTTTATCCAAATCTTCCTGTTATATAATCTTCCGTTCTCTTATCTTTTGGTTTATAGAAGATATCGCTAGTATCTCCGTACTCTACTACCTCTCCACTTAAGAAAAATGCTGTCTTATCAGCAATTCTTCCAGCTTGTTGCATATTATGAGTAACAATGACAACTGTATATTCTTTTTTAAGCTCATACATCAACTCTTCCATCTTTATAGTTGATATTGGATCTAAAGCTGATGTTGGTTCATCCATTAGTATTATTTCTGGTGAAACAGCAATAGTTCTTGCTATGCATAATCTTTGTTGCTGACCACCTGATAATCCTAATGCACTTTTCTTTAATCTGTCCTTAACTTCCTCCCAAAGTGCAGCACCCATTAAACTTTTTTCTACAATTTCATCTAAAGTCTCCTTATCTTTAACACCATGAATTCTTGACCCATAAGCTACATTATCATAAATTGACATTGGAAATGGATTTGGTTTTTGAAAGACCATACCAACCTTTTTTCTTAAATCTATTTCATCAATGTCTTTATATATATTTTTACCACCAATAATTATTTCACCAGTAATCTTAACATTATCAATTAAATCATTCATTCTATTTAAAGTTCTTAAAAATGTTGATTTTCCACATCCTGATGGTCCAATCAAAGCTGTAACTTTTTTTGATTCTATATCTAAATTTATATTTTTAAGAGCTTTATTATCTCCATAAAATAATTCTAAATTTTTTACCTGTATTTCAGGCACTTTACCACTTGTCATACTTTCACCTCTAAAAACTACTAATAATTAGCCTGGTTAAACTTCTTTGTTATAATCTTAGCTATACTATTTAACAATAATATAATAACAATTAATACAATTCCTACTGCTGCAGCTTCTGCAATATCTCCAGCTTCTTGTTCTACTAAAAATGAGTGGACAGTAAGAGTTCTTCCACTTGAAAAAATTCCTTTAGGCATTTTCGCAACACTTCCTGCTGTAAGTAATATAGCTGCTGATTCTCCAACTACACGCCCTATGGAAAGTATTATCCCTGATAATATCCCAGGAATAGCACTTGGAAGAATTACTTTGTAAAGTGTTTGAAATTTTGTAGCTCCAAGCCCTAGCGAAGCTTCTCTATACGATGTTGATACTACTTTTAAAGCCTCTTCTGTAGTACGTATTATTACAGGTAAAATAATAATTGAAACAGTAAGTGCACCTGATAATAATGAATAACCAAATTTTAAAAAACCTACAAAAAATATTGCTCCAAAAAGGCCATATACTATTGAAGGTATTCCTGAAAGCGATTCTGTACAGAATCTTATTATTTTAACCACTTTTCCTTGTTTTGCATACTCTTGTAAATAAACTGCTGCTAGTACTCCAATTGGTGTTGCTACTAAAATTGATATTCCAACTACATATAATGTGGAAACTATCATCGGCATAATTCCTCCATCACCGGAAGCAGAATATTCGCTTAAAATAAATGTAGGAGTAATTTCCTTATATCCTTTAATAAAGATAAAACCTAATATAAACACTAAAATTCCAACTGTAAAAATAGCTGATAAATATAATAATATTTTTAATATATTTTCTTTAAATTTCCTCATAGTTATTTACCTTCCTTATTAGAAAGCTTTGCTATTACTAAGTTTAATATCAAGATAAATATAAATAACACAACTCCTGTAGCAAAAAGCATTTCTTGATGTGTTCCATAAGCATATCCCATCTCTAAAGCTATATTACTTGTTAAAGGCCTTACTCCGTCAAATATTGACGTTGGAATATTAGCTGAATTTCCTGCCACTAAAATTATTGCCATTGTTTCTCCTACAGCTCTACCAACCCCTAGGATAACCGCTGCTAAAATACCTGATTTAGCTGCTGGAACTACAACCTTAAATGTAGTTTCAATATGTGATGCTCCTAAAGCTAATGATCCTTCCTTATAGCTTTTTGGTACAGCTCTTATAGCTGTAGTAGCCACTGAAATTATTGTAGGTAACATCATTATTGCTAAAACAATTATTACTGCTAATAAACTCTGACCTTTAGGTAAGTTAAATGTATTCTTAATCCAAGGTACAATTATTGCAAGTCCAAAAACTCCATACAATACTGAAGGTATTCCAGCTAATAATTCTACAGCTGGTACAATTATACTAGCTACTTTCTTAGGTGCAATTTCAGAAATAAAAATTGATGTTAATAAACCAATAGGTACACCAATAAGCAAAGCTCCTATTGTTCCTAATATAGTTGCAATAATCATTGGTAATATGCCAAATTTACTGGAACTTGGATACCAATCTATTCCTGTAATAAATCCAACAAAGGAATACCCTTCTGCAAAAAATGGTCTTAACCCTTTGTAAAATACAAATCCCATTATTAACAGCAAACTAAATACCGCAATTAACGCACTTAGTAAAAATATCCACTTTGAACCTTTGTCAACAGCTTTTTTCATATTAAAAGTTTTAACAGATTCAACTTTTCTATCTACTATATATTCTTCACTATTCTTTTTATTTATATTTTGCATTTTACTCCTCCAAAGCTAGTGGCTAAAAACAAAATTAAGTCACCTAGGATTTATTTTTTCTAATAAAGATGCTTATCTTAAGCACCTTTATTTACATCCCCATTTTAGTTATTATTAATCAATTGTTATTAATTTGTTATCTTCAACGATTTGTTGCCCTTCTTCACTAGTAATATAATCTATTAATTTTTGAGAATCTTCTGTAATATACTGCTCATTTGTGACAGCTAGGAAAGGTCTTGATAGTGCATATGAACCTGCTTTAACATTTGCTGCCGTTGGCTCTATCCCATTAACATTTATTGATGATATTGCGTCATCTACGTATTCAAATGAAACAAATCCAATGGCATTTTCGTTAGTAGAAACAGTTGTCTTAACGTCACCATTTCCTTTAGATATAATAGCATCTTTTACTAGTTCTTCTTCGCTATATTCAACACCTTCTTCAAATGCTGTTCTAGTTCCTGAACCTGCTTCTCTTGAAACTACAACTATTGGTGCATTACTTCCTCCTACTTCGCTCCAATTAGTAATCTTCCCTGTAAATATATCTCTTATTTGACCTATAGTTAATTCTTTTACTGAATTACCAGTGTTAGTAATTACAGCAACTCCATCATATGCTAACACTGTAGCTTTAACCTTTGCAGCTTCTTCATCTTTTAAATTTCTTGAAGACATCCCGATTTGAGAAATTCCATCCATAGCATCTTTAATACCAGCAGATGATCCTGTTTGATTAATCTCAATTGATATGTTGGAATTTTCTTCTTCGTATTTTTCTGCTATTTTTTCCATTAGTGGCCCCACTGAAGTTGATCCTGAAACTGTAATTGTAACTGTTCCGTCATTTGAAGTTGAATTATTTCCGCAACCTGTGAAAACCGCTCCTATCATTGCTATTATCATTGCTCCTGCTAATAATTTAATCTTTTTTATTTTCATCTCTATATCCTCCATAAATACAAGTTATATATATTATTGATTTCTTTCCTTGAATTACTTTATACATTAATATTATTATTTAAAAGTTAACTCAATATTATGCAATTGTTAAAAGAACATCTTATTTTGTTAAAAACATATTAAATTTAATAAAAAAGGAATATTGAAAATATTCAAGATTCCTTTTTTATTTATTCACAATATACATTTTTACTAATCACCGTAAATTTGCTTCCTTTACCAACTTCTGATTCAACAAATATTTCACCATTAAATAATTTAACAATATGTTTTACTATAGCTAGTCCTAAACCTGTACTCTTTGATGTTCTAGATTTATCAACAATATAAAATCTTTCAAATATTCTAGGTAGGTCTTCTTTAGGTATTCCAATCCCATCATCCTTAACCATTAAAACAAATTTATCCTTACTTTTATTAGTAAATATTTTTACATTTCCATTTTCATTAGAATACTTTATACTGTTAGTTGTTAAATTTAACACCACTTGATAAAACTTATCTTTATCTCCCACAAGTAATCCATTAAACTTTTTTTCAACCTCAATAGATATATTCTTCTTAGCAGCTTCTTTCTTTATCATGTTTATAACATCCTCAACCACTTCATTAGGATTGAATTTTTCATTAGAAAGCTTATTCATATTTTCAATATTAGATAAAATTAATATATCATCAATCAGCAGTGTCAATCTATCAGTTTCTTTATCTATTATATCTAAGAATTTATTTTTAGTATTTTCGTCATCAACTATCCTCAGTGTCTCTGAAAATCCCTTAATAGATGTAAGAGGTGTTTTTAACTCATGTGATACATTTGCTACAAATTGACTTCTCATATTTTCTAGCCTCTTTATATCAGTAATATCTTGTATGGAAATAACAATACCGATTTCACTTCCTCGTTGACCAATAATTGGTGCCTTCTTCACCTTTATTTCTCTTTCAAATGGATGGAATAACTTAATTTCTTTTGCATCAATATCCATTACATCTCTTATAAAGCTTAAAAAATCATGATCAATAATATAATTAGAAATATTTTTACCAATAATATCTTCACCAATACCGAAAAGACTCTTTGCATATGGATTAATTAGCATAACTTTACCAGCTGCCGTAATGGCTATAACACCACTTTCCATACTTTCAAGTATAGCTTCTAATTTATTTTGTTTATCTAAAGAATCACTAATCTTAATCTCTAACATATCAGCCATTTCATTAAAGGTCTTAGCCAGTGAACCTATTTCGTCATTATAATATATGACAGCTCGCTTATTTAAATCTCCATTAGCTATCTTTTGGGTTACTTCCTCCAGTTCCCTAACAGGTTGTACAATTATCTTCACCAGTTTTTCACAAAGTACTATTGATATAACTACTACTCCTATGATAATAAGAAGAAAATACTTACTACTTTTACTTGTAATTAATTTGGTATCGCTCATTTGTGCCGAAGTCCTTATAACCGTATTATCATCAATCCTAGTAGCGTAATAGACCAAATCCTTACCTACCGTATCACTAAACCTTACTAATGAGCTTACCCCTTTATCAAATGCTTCTACTACCTCTTCTCTATTAACATGATTATCTATTATTTCACCAAGGCTGTCATATAGTACCTGTCCTTCTTTATCTATGATACTTACTCTTATTTCTTGGTTATTTATTTTATATTCACTAAAATCATCATTTCCTTTTTGCAAATCATAGGTTATAAGCTTATTATAAAGTGATAAAATCTCCTTTGTTCTATCCACTTCCTTAATATTAACTACTGCAAAAAAAACACTACTTAATATGGCAATTGCAAATACTACTGTTATTAAAATAGATGCTATTATCCTCTTCTTCATTGTTATACATGAGGGTTAAATCTATACCCAACCCCCCTTATAGTCTCAATAAATTTTGGATTTTTATCATCTTTTTCAACCTTCTTACGCAAATACCTTATATGAACATCTACCGTCCTGCTTTCTCCAATGTATTCGTATCCCCATATCTTATCTAATAGCATTTCTCTAGTTAATATCTTCCCTCTATTTTTAACTAATACTTCTAAGAGTTCAAATTCCTTTAATGTCAATTCTATTTTTTCACCAGCACATATTACCGAGTGATTTTCAAAATCTGCTTCAATATCACCAAAAACAAACTTTTCACTGCTCTCATCACTCTTTGTATATCTACGCAGTACAGCTTTTACTCTTGCCATTACTCCTTAGCTCTCTGCAAACATCATAACCATCCTTACCAGGAAGCATCAAATCAAGCAAAATTAAATCTGGCACTTCATTAATTGCATTCTTTACTGCATCATCACCATCACTTGCTTCTATAACATCATATCCTGCTGCATCAAGATTATATCTAATAAGCTCTAATATATGCTCTTCATCATCTACCACTAATATTTTCCCCTTAGCCATCTCTCTTCCCTCACTTACTCTTTAATATATACAAATGAAAACAGTCGTCCATAAGCTCCATTGCTTTTCCTATAAGAGTGTAGCTTGATTTCTTTTTCACAGTTTGTACAAATTCCTAACGAATTTATATTTTCTTCTAATACTCCACTATTTATTAAATCATTATTAATACATTCTTCCAAACTTAAATTTCTTCCATCAAAGAGTTTACCATCTTCTATACCAAACCTCTCACTAAACTGTTCTTTTAGTTCTTCTGATACTTCATAACAGCACTTTCTAATATGAGGTCCTATATATACAACTAATTTTTCTACCTTACTATTATACTCTTCTTTCATTCTTAAAATAGTTTCACTTACTATAGATAAAAATGTACCTTTCCACCCACTGTGAATAGCTGCAATAGCCTTATTTTCTTCATCTACAAGTATTATAGGCACACAATCAGCTGTAAATACCCCTATGATTGTTTTTTCTTCATTAGTAATAAGTGCATCACCTTCATTTTCTTTAAAGTCCTTATCTCCTTTTCTATATGTATATACCTTATTACTATGAATTTGTTTTAAGTATTCTACATTTTCACTATGAAACTTAGCAATTAGTGATTCTAATTCCCTTACACCATCTTCTGTATTCCTATTAAAGTTTTTATTATTTTCTGCTGTAGAAAATACTATTTCAATTTTTCCTTGCTGGAACTTTATAAAATCATTTCCTTTTTCAAAGTAATTTAAATGCAAATAATTCATTGTACACCTCATGCTTAATACTAATTTTATTAACTAATAGTATAATTTTAAACTTATCATTACAATCCTACAACTTATTTTAACTTTACACAGCAAAAAATTGCCTTAAAAAAACCAAAGGCAACTTCTAAATATATATTTATTTTATCATAAGCCTAGTTATCTCTTCTAAGAAAGTATTTATATCTTTAAACTGCCTGTAAACTGATGCGAATCTTACATACGATATCTCATCAATTTCTTTCAATCTCTTCATAACCATTTCGCCAATCTTTTCTGATTCTATTTCAGTTAACATATTATTTGATATCTTCTTTTCAATTTCTTCAGCAATTTCTTCAATTTGCTTTCTTGAAACTGGTCTTTTCTGGCATGCAATAATAAGACCATTAACTATCTTTTCCTTATTGAAGTTTTCCCTTGTTAAATCTCTCTTAACAACTAATATAGGAATATCCTCTATCTTTTCATATGTAGTATACCTTTTGTTACATTTAGTACACTCTCTTCTTCTTCTTATTGTTGTATTATCATCTGTTGATCTGGAATCTACTACTTTGCTTTCATCATTAAAACAAAAAGGACACTTCATATTCTCTCCGCCTTTCACTTTTGTAATATACTCTCTTAATTATATAATTTTTCACAGCAATTTACTAGACATTATTTTCTTTAAACTCTTCTATGATACTCGATGCATCTACTATTAATACATCTACTCCAATCTTCACAATCTTATCCCATGCAAGCTCTATATCATCTGCTTTATTGAACCATGATTTCACAGGTGATGGTAAAAAAATAGAAACTATCTTTTTAGTGTTTATATCAACTTTAAAATCCTTAACATAACCAATTTTACTGCCTGTACTTATATCAATTACCTCCATATTTCTAATGGCATTTAAAGAATATAATACTTCATCTTCCAAAATCTAATACACACCCCTTTTACAATCTATATATTTAATTAATATGTATATTTACTATTTAATATACTTGATAGAGGTTCTTTGCTACAAATTTGCTTTTTCTCATAAAAAAGTGGCTTTCGCCACGCTCCCTTCGGGAATTTAATTTTAAGTATTCTAAAAGGCATAGAACTAACATCGGTTCTATGCTATATTTTTCCT
>NZ_MNRT01000013.1:2614-2932 GCF_001916075.1 Clostridium sp. 29_15 | reverse complement strand
ACACTCCTTCCCATTCCGAACAGGAAAGTTAAGCTCTACAGCGTCGATGGTACTGCACGGGGGACTGTGTGGGAGAGTAGAACGTTGCCAGGTAATATGCATCATTAGCTCAGTTGGTAGAGCACCTGACTCTTAATCAGGGTGTCCCGGGTTCGATCCCCTGATGATGCACCATAAATCCTAAACATTTTGTTTAGGATTTTTTTGGTTTTAAGAAAGAAAGTTTTTATATTGAGTAATATTTCTTTCTTAAATTATTGAATTTTATTTTTTTATAACCCGCATAAAATAAAGGTTTTTAGAGAATTATATAATATA
>NZ_MNRT01000013.1:0-2519 GCF_001916075.1 Clostridium sp. 29_15 | reverse complement strand
ACACTCCTTCCCATTCCGAACAGGAAAGTTAAGCTCTACAGCGTCGATGGTACTGCACGGGGGACTGTGTGGGAGAGTAGAACGTTGCCAGGTAATATGGTTTACTAGCTCAGTCGGTAGAGCACTTGACTTTTAATCAAGGTGTCCGGGGTTCGATTCCCCGGTAAGCCACCAAAATCACTTCTGAAAAGAAGTGATTTTTTAATAAGAACTCGCTTAGCATTATATAGATAAAAAGAAAAGGCATTAAGCCTTTTCTTTTTTTTGTTTTCTAAATATATCGTTTTTAATAAATACTAAGAACTTTTTGATAGATTTTAAATCATCTTTAAAAGTTGTGTTATTATCATCATTTAAAAAGTCTTCTTTATATATAAGAATTATGAAGAAGAATAATCCTAAATTAATATACAAATCTTTTATATCAGCAATAAATAAATTACTTATGCCAATAAAATCTAAACTTCCACCATAGAATATTTTGTCAATTAGTGAACAAAGGGCTCCGCTTAAAACAAATAGGAAGCTCATATCACTCCAGAAGCTCTTTATATTTCTAGAGCGTGAATAGCGATATAATTCAATAAGTAGAAAAATAAAGATAATGTTTGAACTAATTAATATTGTAAAATTCCCATTAAAATTAAACCTAGCATTAAGCCATGAGCCATGTGTGTTGATAATAGGATTAAAATATAAGAAATTAGGAATTAATTCTACGAAGCTATGGAAGAAATTAAATTTAATGATAAGTTTAATTCCTTGATCAATAATCATAAGGATGAGAAAAATTATAAATAATTCCTTGTTTTTAATTCCACCTGAATATCTTCTTTGAATGCAATATATTATAAATCCAACAAAAGCAAAGAGAAATAATAAAGAAAGATTTAAGCATATATCATATAAAGATTTAATTCTTCCAGTAAATAACTCAAATAAAAAATAAACAAACCACATAAGTGGCAATATGCCTATAATTAATAATTTTTCCTTGTCAAATTTCTTGCGCATATAAACCTCCAAATATAAGTAATATATAAATGATTTTAGCATACATAAAGTAACAAATCATTAGACATAATAATTTATTTGTGAAAAATTGGTATAATAATACATATACCGTAATTAAAGAAAGGGGAGAATTTATGTTAACTATTTATGCAGTGTCAGATTCTATTGGAGAAACAGCAGAGCAGGTGGCACAAGCTGCAGCAAGTCAGTTTGATGATGAAGTAGAAGTAAGGAGAGTACCTTATATTAAGACGTTAGAAGATGTAGAAGAACTTATTAAAGAAATAAGAGAAATAAAAAATGTAATGGTAGTTTCAACAATAATAACAGTCAATGTAAGAGAATATCTAACTGAAAAGGGAGTTGAAAATAATATATGGGTAGTTAATGTTTTAGGGCCTATAATAAATGTTTCTTCTTCTATATTAAATAAACAACCACAATATAATCCAGGTGCAATGTGGAAGACAGATGAGACATACTTTAAAAGAATAGAAGCTATGGAATTTGCTATGCAGTATGATGATAGCAAAGATTATAGAGGGTTGAAGAATGCTGATGTAGTTTTAATAGGGCTTTCTAGAACTTCCAAGACACCACTTTGTATGTATTTAGCTAATAAAGGGATAAAGGCTATTAATATTCCACTAGTACCAGAAGTAGGAGTGCCTGATGAGATTTATGAAATTGATAGAGATAGAATCTTTGCTTTAACTATAGATCCAATGCAACTTATAGAAATAAGAAAAAGAAGATTAGATAAGTTTAAAAGAATACCTACTACAATAGAATATGCAGGAGATGCTAGAATTCTAGATGAGTTTGATTTTGCTGATAGGATAATAAGACGTCTAGGATGCAGGACTATAGATGTTACTCAAAGAGCCATAGAGGATACAGCATTAATAATAATTAAAACTCTTACAAAAGAGAAGAAAATATAAGGGAATAGTGATTTAATTATAAACTGTTGCTTTAAATTAAGAAGAACATTAAGGCAACAGTTTTTTTATTTAGAAATTTATGAATATAATATATGTCTGTATTATGTACTAACCTATTTCTTTTTCAAATAGTATTATTTTTGTATAAATAACTATTTATTGAAGCTAAATAAATAATAGATACAATACTCTTATCCAAGTGTATCACAATGTAATATAATGAGTATAATGGCGAAAGTAGGAGAATATTAATAATAATTATTAATATTAATGATATTCAATGAATTTTTGAAATAATATAGATGTTAAACTAAAACACGTCGATAGGGCAGCAAACAACAGTAAAGTTGCTAAAACGACAAGCATCTTCATCAAATAAAGAAATGTTACAAAAACTTTGAAAAAAAGTGTTGACAAGTAACAAGATTAAATGATAAGATAAAGAAGTCGCTTGAGAGCGACCAAGATAAATGGTCTTTGAAAATTGAACAGAATATAGTTAATATAAAACCAGCAATTCTTTTAAGTCTTATAAAGACTCAAAGTAATTTGAGCAAAACA